>CAYUUB010000077.1:0-8178 GCA_964447725.1 uncultured Oscillospiraceae bacterium | reverse complement strand
GTCGGTTTCGTTGAAATCGAGCATGCCGGTAACGGTCAAAACCTGAGAGATAATACAGGACAAACATTCATATTGTAATTTCATACCGTGTATTCTATCTGAAACCACGCCATAAAGTCAATCCTGCAGTTTCTGCGGTCCAATCGTTTTCACTATTTACGGCGGCTTCGTATGTCATGCCTCTTTGCGCGGTTTTCTCATCCGCACAAGCTCCATAAACCGTTTCTGCGAAGGCAGATCCTTCTGCGGTGCTTTTGGAGGGAACCGTCCGTCGAACGACGCGGCAACAGATTCTTCGATTTGGTAGGCGTCGCCTTCGAAAAAGCGGCCCGCGCAGTTGTCCAGGGCTCCCGGTTCCAGTTCCAGCGCCAGCAGCGCGTCAGCGTAAAAATCGTCCGACGTCCCGATTTGAAACGATTCGGCAGGTACAAAGCCGTATTTACGATAGTAAACGGGATCGCCGTAAATCAGCACCGCGCCGAAACCGAGGCTGTTTGCGCGCTTCAAAGAATTGCAAATCATCGTGCTGCCGACAGACTGCCACTGCATCGACGGCGCGACGGAAACGGGGCCGAATGTGACGACCGGGTGCCGCATGCCGTCGTCGCCTTCAATCATGGATCTTGCATACATGATGTTACCAACGATTCTGCCGCAGTGAATGGCTACAAAATCCAGTTCCGGTATAAACGCTTCCGCTTCTCTTAAGCAATGCGCGAGGTAGTGCTCGTTGCAGCCGGGAACGTGCAAATTCCAAAATGCATCCCGTATCAGCGATTCTACGACATAATAATCTCCGGGTGTTTCGAGGCGAAGAACAAGGTCCGTTCTCATTGATGCTGTATCCTTTCGAAAAAAAAGTTGTTACGCGGGGATCGACAGGCTTTCGGTTTGAAGTGCTATGGCTATAGGATAACGCGCGGACGACGAACTTGCAAGAATCGGATTCAAGCGGCTGTTTCGCCGTGCGCGGTTTCTTTGGCAAGCCACTGCTTCTGCGCTTTTCCCCATCTGCGGTATATCGCGGCGGCGACCCAGCTTCGCGGCAAAAGCGTCCCGATAAAGCTGAGCGTCCGGTTGAAAAAACCGGGGATGTAGACGTGCTTTCCGTGCAAAACGCCTTCGATGGTCCGCTTTGCAACGGTTTCCAGCGGATTTGTCGTAACGGCGCCCCAGAATCCCTGCGCGGCAATCCCCTGCATCGCCTGCCTGGTCGTCACCATGCCGCCGGGGCATAGCGCGAGAACGCGTACGTTTTTGTCCCGAAGTTCGTGCCCGAGCGCGACTGCAAGATCCAGAAGGAACCGTTTCGAGGCGGCATATGTGGCTTTTAGCGGCATCGGGTACAAAGAAGCAAGGCTGGAAACGAATACCAGCGAGAAGCGCCGGCGTTCGTCCCTGCGCGAAAGCACCGCGTGCGTGATGCGCAGCGTCGCCTCGTTGTTCAGCGAGACGATACGGACGATATCGTCGCGCTTACGCTCCAAGAATCCGCCCTCGTAATCGACGCCCGCAACGTTCAGCAGCATGTCAAACCGGATCCGACACCTGTCGATGTGCGCAAGCAGCGCGTCGACGCTTGCTTCGCCCGTCAAATCGCACGTCATTGTCGCGACGCAAACGCCGAACCGGCGTTCCAGCCCGCTCTTAAGAGCGGCAAGCCCCTGCGCATTGATATCGACCAGAAACAGGTTGTATCCGCGCCTGCCGCACTCCGCTGCAAAGGCGCGGCCCAGCCCGCCGCTGGCGCCCGTGATCAAAACGTTCATATTCCGGACATCCTTTCGTCATATCGAATCCCGCAGAGCGTCTCGCTGAGCCGGAAGAGGCGCTCCGCATTTTTCCATTCGACCTGTGCGCTGTACCGCCTCGGTTTGCACAGGTGGAAATACAGCCCTTTCGGCGCAGGCTGCTGCGCGCAGAGGTACGCATACGTTTTTGCCGGAACGTCCGGAGACACGCCGTGCCGTTTGCGATTGTTCCACACAAACGAAACGATCCCGCCGGTGTTTTTGCAGCCAATTTCCGTATGCACAAGCCCGGGATCGACCGCATACGCATGCAGGCCCCGCCAGCCGTACCGGTCGTTCAGCGCTTTGGCAAACAAAAGATTGCATAGCTTCGACTGCTTATACGCCAGAAGCGGATGGTAGCCGTTCTGAAACATTACATCGTCCCACCGGATTCGCATGTGCTTGTGCGATTCGCTTCCCGTCATGATAACGCGCCCGGACGCGCTGATCAGGTACGGAAGCAGGCGGTAGGTCACAAGAAACCCCGCGAGATGGTTTAACGCAAACAACTGCTCGTAGCCTTCCTCCGTCGTCATATACCAGCTTCTGGCGCATCCGGCGTTGTTGATGAGCGAAAACAGTTTCCCCTCGCAGTTTTGCTCGATGTACTTCGAAATCTCGTCGCAAACACGGTTCACCTCACGTTGCTGCATCAGGTCCGCGGCAAAAAACGTTACACGCGCGCTCGTGCGGCTGCTTTGGATCGTATCCTTAGCCGATTCGCATCGTTTCGGGTCGCGGCCGATCCCTATAATGTTGAAATTGTTTCTTGCCAATTCGAGCGCACTCGCCAATCCGATGCCAGATGTGGCGCCGGTGATCACGATCGTATCCATCTTTTTCCCCTTGCTTTTTTGAGTCTCTTTTCCGATGTCAATTTCCCGGCCGGTTTAGACGAACCAGCCGTACACATGCCAGAATTCCAAAGCCCCCGCCTGCAGGGCGAGCACCGCGTAACCGACCACGAACAGGATGCCGAAAGCGGCCAGCGAGACCAGCAAAACCGTTCGGAGGACGCGGCGTTTTTTCGGCGAAAACTGCGGGCTTGCCGGCAGCAACGGCAGCGCGGCTTCGGAGAGGACGTTTTTGCGCCAGCGGACGCTCGCACGGATGAACTGCCTCAAAAACGCAAAGCAGTAGATGCCAAGCACAAAGAACAGAACGGCAAGCGCTAGCAGGCATACGCCGAGCAGAATCGCGCCGGGATACGGCATAGACGGGATCAGCCCGGCTATGTTGAGCCGCATGATCAGGCACGCGCCGGCTGTGCCGAATGCGGCGGAGGCTGCAAAGACGACCACGCCGAACGCCGCAAACGCAAGATCGAGCAGCGCTTCCGGTATACCGAGCAACGTCAGCCAGACGATGAGGACCGCCTTTTTTCCACTTTTACCCGTTGCCCGCTTTGACCCGTCGGCAGCGAACTGCGCGGCTATCGCAGCCGGTGGGCCGAGCGCAGCCGCAATTTCCTCCTCGGAATGCCCGTCCGCGAGCTTAAAAGCAAAGTGTTGTTCATATTCGAAGATGATTTCCTCCGTATCCCCTACGTCCAGCCGGTTTAATTCCCTTTTCAGCTGTTCTAAATATTCCGCTTTTGTCATTTTGTCTCTTCCTCCAATATGGATTCTATCGCCTTTGCAAAAGTAAGATATGCGCTTCGTTCGGCTGCAAAGGAGTTTTCCCCCAGTTTTGTCAGCGAATAATACTTTCTCGGCGGTCCGCCGCTCGCTTCGGAAAGGTAGGTCGTCACGAGCCCGTCGCTTTTCAGCTTCCGCAAAATCGGGTAGACCGTTCCGTCCGCAATGTCGATTCGGGTTGAAAGATATTCGGCTATTTCGTAACCGTAGCAATCATGCCGCGTCAACAGCGACAGCACACACAGCTCCAGCACGCCTTTTTTATACTGGGTGTTCATACAGACCTCCCGATAATTTACAGTAGAAAACATCGCTCACTACTATATAATATTTAATAGTGATGGATTTGTCAATCTATCCTTGAAACAAACTGGTTTTTGCCCTCAAATTCACGTTTCGGCACAGCACTGTTAATCATATCAACCAGCAGTTTTATAGAATTTTCAGGTCCGCAGCCCGCGTTCGAATCTAGCACATCGTTTGACATGGATAAGTTGTTAGACTATAATGCTATTATATTGAGTGGAAGTTTGTATCTTTATGATGAAAGGGTCATAGACAATGAACAACATTGAACTTTCGCCGCAGTATTTGAGAATCGCGCTGGACATCGCCGGACGGATCGCAGAGGGCGAAATGAAAACCGGGCAGCGTATTTCCGGCCGGTCTCTGCTGGCGTCCGAATATGGCGTTTCGCCGGAAACGATTCGCAGGGCGCTCAAACTGCTTGCCGATATGAAGGTCGTCAGCATCAAGGACAAATGCGGCGTTTTTATTTTGTCAGAAGACAACGCCAGGCGTTATCTGAAAAATTTTGAAGGCTGGAACGAGCAGATCGAGCTGCAAAAAAAACTTAAGGATCTTTTGCAGGCGCACAACAAGCTCAACCGAGAGATCGTAGACGTCTATGCGGAGATCATAAAAGCGCAGGAAGCCGCTTCTCCCGCCATGAAGACGCTGCCGAATTACGAAGTGCGCATTTCGCCCGACTCCGGGCGAATCGGAATGAGCATCGGCAAACTGCGGTTCTGGCAGTCGACAGGCGCGACGGTTATCGCGATTCGGCGCGGCCACAGCGTGATACTCTCGCCCGGCCCGTATGCCGAGCTGTATGGCGGCGACGTTCTTGTGTTCGTCGGAGACGCGTCCACTGTCGCATCGGTCGAGCGTTTCGTCAACGGTGCTTCCGGCGAAAACGCGCACGTGTTGAAGGAGGAAATGGATGATTCAATTTGAAAACGTGACGAAGCGATACGGCGACGCCACAGTACTTGACAAAATCAGCTTTAACATCGAGCCGGGGCAGTTCGCTGTTCTGATCGGGCCGTCCGGCTGCGGGAAGACAACCACATTGAAGACGATTAACCGCCTGATCGAACCGGATGGCGGTCGTGTTTTAATCGACGGCGACGATACCGCGGTGATCAACCGCGTTCAGCTCCGCCGCAGGATCGGCTACGTGATTCAGCAGATCGGGCTTTTCCCGAACATGACGGTCGCGCAGAATATCACCGTCGTCCCGAAGCTGCTCAAATACGACAAGGAGCGTTGCGACAAAATCGTGCACGAAATGCTGGAGATGGTCGATATGCCATACGAGCAGTACGCGCACAAATATCCGACCGAAATGTCCGGCGGCCAGCAGCAGCGCATCGGCGTTTTGCGCGCGCTGGCGGCGTCGCCGCCGATCGTTTTGATGGACGAGCCGTTCGGCGCGCTCGATCCCATGACGCGCAGCTCGCTGCAGGACGAGATCCTGCGCCTGCAAAAGAAGCTGCATAAGACGATCGTGTTCGTTACGCACGATATGGAGGAAGCGCTGAGCCTTGCGGACGTGATCATCTTCATGGAGGACGGCCATATCACGCAGATGGCGCCGCCCGAGGAGATGCTGAAAAATCCGGCGAACGAAACGGTGAAAAACTTCCTCGGCAAGCACATCGCCGCGGCCGATCCCTCCGCCTTGACCGCGGCCGACTTCATGAAGACGAACGTCGTAACGGTCGACAGCAAAAAAGGATTGCGCGCCAGCACGGCGCTGATGATGCGCTCCAACGTCGATTCCCTCATCGTAACCGACGAAAACGACCGCTATATCGGCACGCTTTCGGTCGAAGACATCAAATCCTGCGGATCGCCCGATTGTAAGGTGATCGACCTGTTAAAAACCGACCGGGAAACCTTCCGCACCACGGACGACGCAAAACGCTGCTTCGACATGCTCCTTTCAACCAAGGCGAACTATGTGATCGTTTTAAACCCGGATGATACGCTCGCCGGCATTATTACGAAAACCAGCATCGCAAAAGCGCTTGCGGAACGGCTTTGGGGGTGACGGGATTGTCTTCATTCTCAAAATTGATCGATATGTACGGCATGTCGCTGCTGCGAAACATCGGAATCCATCTGATGTACGTGCTGGTGTCGGTTACGTTCGGCTTTATACTCGGCCTTACGCTGGGTATCCTGCTTTCGCGCGCGCCGAAATACTCGAAGATCATATTGCCGATCCTGTCGGTTTTCAATACGATTCCCGGCATTGTGTTCATCGGCATCCTCTTCCTCTATCTGGGCATGGTGCCGATGACGGTCATCATCGCGCTCTCGATCTATGCGATGTTCCCGATCCTGAAAAATACGTATGTCGGGATCACGAACGTTGAGCAGCGGTATGTGGAAGCCGCGCGCGGCTGCGGCATGAGCAACAGGCAGATCCTGTTTCGCGTCGAACTTCCGCTTGCGATGCCGACGATCATCGGCGGCCTTCGTATGGCGACGATCTACACCGTCAGTTGGACGGTACTCGCCGCAATGATCGGCCTCGGCGGTCTCGGCGAGTTTATCTATCAGGGGATCAATATCAACCGGAACGACATGATCCTGCTCGGCGCGATCCCCGCCGCCGTGCTTGCAATCCTGCTCGGCGTTTTGATCGACCTGCTGCAGCGTAAGGTTACGCCGCGCGGCATCCGGAAGGAGGAGAAATCCAGATGAGCTTCGATTTGGTTCTGGAGCATCTTATGATGGTGATCGCTTCCGTGCTTTGCTCGATCGTCGTGGGTCTTCCGCTGGGCATTGCGTCCTACTACTTCCCGCGCGCGCGTAAATCGATCCTGTTTATTTCGGACGTTTTGCAGACGGTACCGTCGCTTGCGCTGCTCGGCATCATCATGATCTTCGTCGGCGCGGGCAAAGCCACCGTCATCATCGGCATCACGCTCTATTCCCTGCTGCCGATCGTGCGCAATACGTACCTGGGGCTGTCGGAAGTCGACCCGGGCGTAAAGGAAGCCGCGCGCGGCATGGGTATGAGCCGTATGTACCGGCTGTTCCGCGTGGAACTGCCGCTGGCTTTCCCCGTTATGTTTACTGGTATCCGCATCGCGACGGTCAACGCAATCGGAACGATCGTATTCGCCGCGTCCGTCGGAGGCGGCGGCCTGGGATCGATTATATATAAGGGCATCCGCGTTATGAACGTGAAGTGGATCGCTCTCGGCACGCTTTCGCTTATGCTCATGGCGATTCTGTTCGACGTCGTTATGGGCATCATCGAAAAACGCTTGAATCAAAAGTTTTCCGGGCCCTCTGTCCGGGAAGTTGCGGAATGATTCCGCAATCGGCACCCCATTATGTAAGAAAGGATGGAAAAATGAAAAAAAGAATTCTATCAATCGTACTCGCAACCCTGTTACTGGTATCCGTATTCGCGATGGGCGGCTGCTCCAAAAAAGCAGAATACACGGAACTGACGCTGTATGAAGGCGACTATTCCGAAGTTACGCTGGCGCATTATCTGGTGAAATATCTGGTTGAGGACCATACGGACCTGACGGTCAACGTCAAGGATCAGATGTCCCTGACCAACCAGTTCAAAGAAGCAACCGCGGACGACCCCGGCTGCGATATTTTGCTGAATTATGACGGAACGCTGCTTGGCCAGTGGCTGCAGAAGGACGTCAGCGACGTCCCCGAAGGAACGAGCCTGTTCGACTATGTGAAGCAAAGCATTCAGGAGCAGTATGGCGCGGTCCTGCTCGGAAAAGTCGGCCTGAACAACACGTATGCCATTGCGGTCATGCCTGAAACCGCCGAGGCGTACGGCCTTTCCACGGTCAGCGATCTCGTGCCGGTTTCGTCCGAACTGACGTTCGGCGCGGAGTCCAACTTCTTTGCCGAAGACTTCACGGACCGCTACTGGAGCTTCATCGAGACATACGGCCTTACGTTTGCCGACTATTCGTCGATCGACATCAACCTCAAGTACACGGCGATTGCCAACGGCAATTTCGACGTGACCGAGGTTTACACCACCGACGGGCTGAACCGTAAATACAACCTTGTTATTTTGGAAGACGACATGAACTTCTTCCCGGAATACAACGGCGTTTATGTAACGCGCGAAGGTCTGTTTGACGACTACGCCGAAACGGCGCCGAACCTTGAAGAAGTGCTCGAAATGCTTACCGGTGCCATCAGCAGCGACGACATGGTGGGCATGACCTACGCCGTGGACGTGGAGGAACAGAGTCCTTCCACCATCGCGCACGATTTCCTGCTTGAAAAAGGCTTGATCAGCGAATAAGCGCAAGCCGGAATGTCATAGCAAACGGAGGGAGGCGCGAAAGCGCCTCCCCAGTCTGTTAAAATGCTCTGGAATTGTTAAGCATCGCAACCCTTAACCCGTCTGATTCCGGCTGCGCCGGTTCATCCGCCGCAACACTCTCGCCCGTTTCGGGCGTTTTTTT
>CAYUUB010000076.1:0-8281 GCA_964447725.1 uncultured Oscillospiraceae bacterium | reverse complement strand
AAGTTCTTTTGCTTCTTTTCTTTCAAGAAAAGAAGGAGTTCTTTTTGTTTCTTTTTCTGCCGAGAAAAAGAAAGGAAGGTTATCCCATGCAATTCGATTACGAACTCGTCGGAAAGATCGGCTCAATGGCGCTGATACGGAAGGCCGACAACGACATCGACTATAACATCTTTTCGCGTCTCGGCGCGGAACTGCAGCCCGGCATGATCTGGGTCAGCAGCGGCGCGACGGAAATCGGGCGGCTCGACTATGTCCGCCGCAACGGCGCGGAATTGGACGGCGACCCGGAAGAAGTGAAGGCGGACTATGCCGCGCAGGGACAGACCATCCTCATGATGGAGTACCGCAGGTATATCCCGGACCGGTACAGCGTCCGCCAGCTGCTTGTGGAACACACGCATTTTAACGACGAGGAAAAGCGTAACCATATCCGTTCGTTTTTACTGCGCTGCGCAGAACAGGGCGCGATTCCGATCGTGAACTACAACGATCCCGTGAGCATCGAGGAAGTGCGCAAGATGGAGCTTTCCCATCTGCGGGAGCAGGCGGACCATGTTGTCGAGTGCATTGACAACGACGAAACGGCGTCCGTAATCTGCTCGCTGGTGCACGCAAAATACCTGATTATCCTGACCAGCGTGGATGGCATCTATCGCGACCCCGGCGACCCGGGCACGCTCGTTCCCGCCGTGGAAGGCAAAAACGCGGACGAGATCATCGAACAGATCGACGCACTGGCATGCAACTGCGTCGGCGCAAGCCGTTCCGGAGCAAACGGGGCCCGCGCAAAGCTGGACTTCATCAAGCAGCCGGTCCGTGAAGGCACGACGGTTTATATCGCTAACGCCCGCGAGCGCATTCAGGACATCCTTAACGGCACGGGACGAAGCACGGTGTTCCGCGTGCGGTAGGCGATGTAAAGAAAAACGATAAAAATTTATTGACATTCGATAAATTCGATGATAGACTGTCACCGAAAACAGGTGGCGGTCTATTCTTTTACCCTGACTCTAAAATAGACCGCTTCCGGAGACGAAAGGATGACTTTCCGTTTATGAAGCACTCTTTTTTAAGCAGGTTTGTGCAGGTATGCATTGTGCTCGGCATGCTTGCGGGCATCGCGCTTCTAATCGACCTGTATGTGGTGGAAATGCCGATCGTTACCGACTTCTTCGCCGCGGAAGGCAAACCGCATGCGTTTGCCGTTCTATCCGCCGTCATTGCGAGCCTGTGTTTTGCCGGCGCGGAGTATATTGCATTTACGCTTTTTTGCATGATGCGCACTCTGAACGCCGACCCGTTCGTGGTAAAAAATGTAGTTGCGCTTCGGCGTATGGGCATCGTAGCGTTGGGAATCGCCGTATTGGGCCTGAGCACGCTGTTGCTGCACCCTGTGCCGCTCGCGGTGATCGCGGCGCTGCCGGTTGCGATGTGCGGGTTGTTTTCTCTTGTGCTGAGCGGCGTGTTCGAGCAGGCCGTCGCTTACAAGCAGGAAAACGACCTGACGGTGTAGAGAGGAGGGCAGCATGATTCAAGTCAATCTGGACGTAATGATGGCCAGGCGGAAAATGAGCCTGAACGAACTGTCGCACCGCATGGGAATTTCTCTTGCAAACCTTTCGATCCTGAAAAACAACAAATGCAAGGCCATTCGCTTTTCCACGCTGTCCAACCTTTGCCGGATACTGCAGTGCGAAGTCGGCGACATCCTTGTTTATACGGAAGGAGATGACGAAAGTGGAACAGAAACCGACGAACCCGCCCCGACAAATCGATAAGGCCGCGCCGGCCGCAGCGTTTACCAGGGCGCAGCTTTGGCTCCTGTCCGGCGTTCTCGCAATCGGCGTCGTCTGGGACCTTGCGCTCGAAAACGAACAGCCTTACTGGATTTCCATCTTCTGGCTGGTCGCAATCGCCGTATTTGCCGTGCTGAACGCCAGGCGGCTGGCCCGGAACATAACGGCGATCGCCGTCGGCGTTCCCGCCGTTATCCTGTGCGTCATCTACATGTTCGGGTACCTGAATACCGAAATCCGTGGCTGGACGTTTGCCATGATCCCGGCGATACTGGTTACGTTCGCGGTGTTTGCAACGCAGGACGTGCCCGTCAAGCGCGAAGGCGCGGCGGTCGTCGGCGTGCTGCGCGGGGTATTCGTCAAGCCGTTTACGGGCATTCCGACGTTCTTTCGCGCAATCCGTTCGCTGTTTCGCGGCGAAAAGCGCTCGACGTCGCGCAGCGCCCTTATCGGCGTTGCGGTCGGCCTGCCGCTGGCCGCCGTCGTGCTCGCCCTCCTGAGCAGCGCGGACGCGGAGATGAACTTGCTGATGGGCGACCTGTTCTCGAATTTTAATGTCGGGGTGTGGCTCGGCCGCCTCGTGGTCGTGCTGGCGGCGGCCATGCTGTTTTACGCGTTTTTCTACAACATGACATGGGGCAAAAAGGACGCGCTGCCAAAGCCGGTCGTGCGCAGTTGGTCGCTTGCCGCACCGGCGGTCGTCGTCGTCATGCTGCTGCTGTCGTACGCGCTGTTTGCATATTCTCAGTTTGCGTATCTTTTCGGCGGAAAACTGCCGATCGATTCGACGTATTCGTCGTATGCCAGGGAAGGTTTTGCGCAGTTCCTTGCGGTCACGCTGATCAACTTTACGGTGTTTGGCGTGAGCCTGAGCAAAACGAAAAGCTCGCGCGCGATTCGCGTGCTGGAGACCCTGCTGATCGTTGCCAGCCTGATGATCCTCGCTTCCGCGGCGTGGCGCATGCTGCTGTATATCGGCGCGTACGGACTGACCATCAGACGCATCCTTCCGCTTTGGCTGATGGCGTACCTGCTCTATCTCGCGATTGCCGCCGCGGTCCGCCTGTACCGCGAACGCACGCCGCTTGTGCGGATTTCGGCGTATGTTTTGCTGTATTGGTACGTCGCGCTGTGCTGCGTCGACTGGAACGCGCTGATCAGCGGTTACAACCTTGTGCATGGATTCGGTGGATAAGAAGCGCATAAAAGCTTTCCCGTTTCAGACGGGAAGCTTTTTTAAGAGCGGGAGCTGTTCTTATGAAACAAACGGAACGGCTTCCGCCGATTTTAGCTCTTGTACAAGCGTGAAAGGAGAGACGCATTTGTTTTGTCATGCATTCCGGTGTGCCTGGCGCGGCGTTTGTCAGGCCGCGCGTACGGGACGGAATTTTCGTATTATGATCGTTGCTTTTGCGGCGGTAACGGCAGCGGGAATCGTTTTTCACGTTTCAGCGACGGAATGGCTCGCCATTCTGCTTTGCAGCGGCGGCGCATTTGCGCTGGAACTGATGAACACGGCGATAGAACAAGCGGTTGACCTTGCGACGCGGCAATGGCACCCGCTGGCGAAAGCGGCAAAGGACATTGCCGCCGGTGCGGTTCTCGTCTGGTCGATTTTCTGCGCGGCAATCGGCCTGCTGATCTTCGTTCCATGCCTGATTGCAGCGTTCGGCTGATCTGCATCAAAATCGAAACCGTATTAACGATTGTCCCTTGTAAGCGACAGCGCCTTTGCATAGGCTTCCTTTTTGGGAACGCCGCACTGCAGCGCCGCCAGCGCCGATGCGTCCCGGACGGAATATCCCTGGTCGAGCAATCCCCGCAGCGTGTTTTCCAGCGTTTCGGCGGAGACGGCCTCCCGCTGCGCGCGGCAGAGCAGCGCAACGACGCATTCCCCGCGCGGCGCGGCTTCGCTATAGCGGCCGATCAGTTCGCTCAGCGTTCCGTGCGCGGCTTCTTCGTGCAGTTTGGTCAGCTCGCGCAGGACCGCGGCGTCCAGATCGCCGAGCGCCGCATGAAGCGTTTGAAGGGTGGATACGACGCGATTCGGGCTTTCGTAAAACAGTACGAGATGGTCGGTATGGCGGAGCGTTTCGAGCAACGGTTCCTGCGATTTTCTGTCGCGCGGGAAAAAACCGTAAAAGGTAAACGGCGTGGAGGGCAGCCCGCTCATGACTGCGGCGGTCAGCACCGCCGAAGCGCCGGGCAGCACACTGTAGGGCAGGCCGTTTTCAATACAGGCGCGTATCAGTACTTCACCCGGGTCGGAAACACCCGGCATGCCCGCGTCCGATACGTATACGACCGTTTCCCCGTTTTTGAGCCGTTCGACGACCTCGTCCGCGCGCGTCCGTTCGTTTTCGCGGTAACAGGAAACGAGCGGCTTTTTAATGCCGCAGTGATTCAGCAGCGCCAGCGTCCGCCGCGTATCCTCGCAATAGACCGCGCTGCACGCCGAAAAGGCCTCGCGCACGCGCGGGGTCAAATCGCCGAGGTTTCCAATTGGAGTTGCGCAGAGTAACAGCATAGGCCTATAGCGTCCGCAGGTTTTCACCGGTCAGCTGGAGAACCTGCGTTGTGTTGCGGTCGCAAAGACGGCTCATGAACCGTTCGTCGTAAAAATCCGAAAGCTGTTTGAGCGTAAGGTTGCTGCTGCAAACGGTGGCGCGGCCTGCGAGCGTGCGTTCGTTGATAACGGCAAACAGCCACTCAAACGAGACGTTCGGGATGCTTGGTTCGCTGCCGAGATCGTCCAGAACGAGCAGCGGAACCCGCTGGTACCGCTGGGTATGCTCCGTACGCTCGCGGATGTCCCTTAAAACGGCCTGAACGAACGCATACGCGGTGACGCGCTCGGCGTCAACGCCGCGCAGCAGCGCTTCGTATGCGATCGCGTTGCCGAGGAACGATTTGCCGAGCCCCGGCATGCCAAGCAGTAGCAGATTGGGCTTTTCAGGCGAAGGAAGCGCCGTTGCATAGCGCTCGCAAATGGTTTTTGCGTTGATCGTGCGCCTTTTTTGCTCCGCGGTCGGGAAGATGTCCTGCGAAAAATTGGAAAACGTCTCCCGCTCGTTCACGCCGTCCGCCCCACGCAGGCGCTCGCGGTAGAGCAGGCGGCAGGCGCACGGCTGATGCGTAGTGCCGACATACCCGGTGTCGTTGCAGAGTTCGCAACGCACATGGAGGGTAAGCGCATCCGGAGACAGGCCTAAAGAAGCGAGGATTTCCTGCTCCTCGGCGGAAATCGCGCCGAGCCGCCGCTTTCCTTCGGGCGCCGTGATCCTTCGCGCGCCAAGGTCGGAGAAAAGCCGCGAACGTTCCTGATCGATTTCCTTCAGCCGCGGCGCGCGCGCAAAGGCGTCGTCGATGCGGCGCGAAAGCGCTTTGCGTTCTTCGGCGCGGATACGTTCGTAATAATTGTCCAGCGTAACGTGTGTCATTCGATATCCTTATCCAGGTCGACCAGCAGATGCTCCAGTTGCTCGTCGGTTAAATCGTGCTGCGGATATTGCGCCTTGGCTGCATGGCCGCGATTTTTCCGCGGGGCCGCCGCTTTGCCTTCCATGTACTTCCGGGCGTCTTCGATGGTGCCGATTTTCTTTTCGTACCATTCGCTCCAGAGCTTTTTCATCATGCCGAACGGTTCGTTTGCGCCGCGGCACTGTTCGGCTCCAAAAAGCAGCAATTCGCGCGGCATGCCGAAATCGTTGAGATACATGGAAATCTGCGCCCGCTGCGTGCGCGTGGCGGGCTCGATCTTTCCGGCGCGGTCGAACACGAGTTTAGCAAACGCTTTTTCCTCTTCGCTTTTTGCGTCGGCACGATCGATTTCCGCTTTGCTTGTCTGCCCTTCGCGGCGGAGGGAGTCGAGCAGTTCGTCCAGGTAGACGAAATTCGGCGTGCCGGAAACCGTCAGTTTCGGCAGGGCCGCCAAAATTGCCTCCGGCGTGAAGCCCCATTCGGAAACCCATTTTTCGTAAAGGTCCGTCTCGGCCTTGGTCGGCTTACGCCGCCGGTTCCACTGGCGCAGGACCGCACTGGCGCCGTGTTTCTTCAGTTCGTAGCCCTCGATATATGCGCGCGCCTTTTCGCGCGTGCGCACACCCTCTTCCGACCAGTTGCTCGCCACCTTGTCGATATAATTGACGGAGACGCGGCGGCCCTTTACATCCATGCAATGGGAAACCAGCTCAAGTACGGTTTCCTCGTCCAGACCGTATACCTCGATCCAATCATATACGTGCTTCAGTTCGCGGAAATCGAACTGCCGCGGCGCGATCAGCGAACCGAGCGCGGAGACAAGCTTGCCGTATTTGCCGGGGACCACGCCGCCGGCGTCGGTCGGCTCGAAATCGAGATATTCCACGATCAGCGGCTTTTCGCTGCGGATCTGAACAAGGCGCTGCGCCTGCCAGTAAACGAAAGCGTCGGTCACGTCCTCTTCCGAAAGCCCGAGCGCGTCGGGAATGGACGTTTCGTTCACCGCGCCTGCGGAACAGAGCATCAGGCCGTAAAGATAAACCCGGATGCAGGTTTCGTTTGCATGCGGCAGGTAGTCGAGGATAAATCGATTGTCGACGGGCGTGAACATGCGCCGCGCCGCGTCCAGGGAAAAACGTACGATCATATAGCAACCATATCAATGCCGCCGAAGGACGGCGGTGCGTGGACTTTTGTTTCGGTCAGGAACCGAACGTGAACAGCGGGAAGATATGCACATTGAACCAGCCGTAACCGAGGTCAACGTGCGGAATGAACGTAAAGTCCATCAAGATTCCCGCGACGACCCAAAGCAGGATCAGTAAAAGCAGGATCAGCAGGAAGCGGCCGACCCCGCGTCCGCGGCGGGACTGTTTGGCGGCGCGGTCCTGTTCGCGTGTGCGGAGGTCTGCTTCGCCGTCGGCCTGCGTATACGTGCGGGTCCGGTCGAGCGGCGGAAGAGACTCGCCGTCATCGGTCGCAGCGTCGTCATCGTCGTCAAACGAAACGCGCTCGCGCCGCGGCCGGCGGACAGGCTCTTGAGCCGAATCGCGATTTGGCGGGCCGGCCGGAGTAAAACGCTTTTCGGAAGGTTCTTCTTTTGGAGGCGGGGCCTGCCGTTTGGGTGCGGCGGACGAAGCGGCTTGCGTCAGCGTTTTACTGTCCAGGATTTCCAGCAAAAGCAGCTCGTTGTCGGCAAGCTCGCGGATGCGCGTTGAAATATCGATATTCTCGGAGGAACGCAGAAGTTCATGGTGAAGATTCAGGAACGTCTGCTTGACAACATTGCGGGCGTCCGTTTCATTGCCGAGCGTTTTCAGCGCATTAAGGTAGACGCCGCGCCCATACTCGGCGTAGATCGTTCGAAACGCTTCGCGATCGCCGTCATGAATACGCTTTTGGAGATCGTTTGTGATCATAGCATCGGATCCTTTACATCGATTTCCTTCATTGTAGCATGACGAACGGAAAAAGAAAATAGACGGGCATCGCGCGCGACCACGAGCCTCAGATGGAAAGCGGGCAACGCCATTTCCCGATTTACGGAAAGCTATGGTATACTTTCGCTATGGAGCGAATGGACGACCTTCAGCATAACGGCCTGGTGCTGTTTCAGGATACCGCGTACGCGTGCTTCAATGCGGACGCGCTGCTGCTTTTGGGATTTCTGCGGCTGGCGAAACGCGACAACGCGATCGAACTCGGTAGCGGTACGGGCGTGATCTGCGTGCTTGGGGCGGATAACACCGGCGCTTCGTTTACGGGCGTCGAAATACAGCCCCGGCTCGTCGCGCTGTCGCAAAAGAGCGCGGAGGCGAACCGTCAGGAGATTCGTTTTCTCTGCGCGGACGTTCAGGATGCGCCCAAACTGCTCGGGCGCGGCGTTTTTACGGCTGCAATTATGAATCCTCCGTATTTTGCGAATGGTGACAAAAACGGCAACGCTTCCTATGCGATTTCCCGGCACGAGGCGGACAGTGCTCTGACCATTTTCTTATCGGCCGCGTTTCAGTTGCTTAACAACGGCGGAAAGCTGTTCATGATCTATCCGGCGGATGCGCTTAACGATCTATTCGCCGCGCTGCGGGAACACCGGCTGGAACCAAAACGAATCCGCTTTGTGTATTCCAAACCGGAAAGCAAAGCGATCCGGGTGCTTGTGGAAGCCAAAAAGCTCGGGAAAGCGGGGCTAATCGTGGAGCCGCCAGCCCGGACGCAGGCGAACGATACGGATGAATAAACAAAACCCGCTTCTACAAGGTCAGTTTATCGGCAGAACACCCGCTGTTGCGGATTTTCAGCTTTTTATTCCCGCAGTGCGGGAGCAAGCGAAACGAAAGCCCAGTGAGCAGGGAGTCATGCGAGCGGCAGCGAAGCAGGGCGACGTCTGCGAACTGCAAACCTGCTCTTCCGGGCGACTGCGCAATGGTCGCGGTGCGTCGGGGCTGAAACCCCTTCCTGCCAATGTCGCCTACGGCGACAAACAGCGGTACTCGGGGTCGTCA
>CAYUUB010000075.1:0-8303 GCA_964447725.1 uncultured Oscillospiraceae bacterium | reverse complement strand
GGTCGGGAAATTCCTCCGCCATGCGGTCGAGCACCTGCGAAAACGTCGCGTCGATAAGGATGTCTTTGCGCCAGACGAAGTTACCCGTCCCGGCGCGGTTTTTATAAAGCGAATGCCTGTTGCGCGCGGGCGTGCCGAAGCGCTGCATATAGTTACCAAAATGCGCGAGGATGCTCTCCATATCGTCGAGTTCCGGCATCCACTTCGGGTCCCATTCAAGCGAAATAAACCCGTCGTAATTGATCGAAGCGAGCGCCGTCATGAGCTCGGTCATGGGAAGGTCGCCTTCTCCGGGCAGGCAGTACACGCGTTCGTCATTCTCCAGCGCGGAGTCCTTGACATGCACGTGCCTGACGTATGCGCCGAGGTTTTTGATGCTTGTCTCGGGCGATTCGCCGTGTTCGAAGTACGGATGGTGCAGGTCCCAGAGCGCGGCCAGGAAATCGCTCGAAAACCGCATTAAAAAACTCTGCAAAAGCGCGGTGTCCGAAAACGCGCCGACCGTCTCGACCAGCATGGTCACGCCGCGCTCTTCGGCAAGCGGCAGCATGCGCCCGACGCACGCGTCTGCGGCGTCGATGCCGGATTCCGAACCGTCCAGCGCGCGTACGCGCACGTATGGGATCAGAAAATCATGCGCAAGGCGGATGCACGCCTCCAGCTCCCGTTCGTCCTCGCGATTGCCGGACGACAGGTCGCAGACGGAGTCGAGGCAGGTCAGGCGCAGCCCCTCGTCAAAAAGATTCCGCACCGTCCGCACCGCGTTGCCACGATGAAACGGCGCGCCGTCCTGCGTCCAGGCTGAACCGATCAGGCCGTGCAGCTCGATGCCGGTAAATCCGACCGTCTTTGCCGTCCTGCCGATCTCGTCCCAGCCGTAACCGTCCCAGCCGCGGGTGGAAAAGCTCAGTTTCATTGTCGGCCGCCCTCCT
Source organism: uncultured Oscillospiraceae bacterium (assembly GCA_964447725.1). Taxonomy (GTDB): domain Bacteria; phylum Bacillota; class Clostridia; order Christensenellales; family CAG-138; genus UBA7703. Next base: position 7,371 of record CAYUUB010000075.1, on the reverse strand, counting down.
CATAAACGATTTTGTTCAACGCGTTGAGGTAGGCGTGGATGCTCGCGCCGATGATGTCGGTCGAAATGCCGCGGCCGGAATACAGCTTGCCCTCCGCGCGGAGGCGCACCAGCGCACTGCCCATCGCCTCGCGCCCTTCGGTCACCGACTGGATCTGGAAATCGTCCAGCTCGTAGTGATGGCCGATGATCTGTTCGATCGCGAGGAACGCCGCGTCGATCGGGCCGTCGCCAAGGCCGAAGCCCTGCTGCGTTTTGCCCTGCTTGAGCAGTTTAATATGCGCCGTTGCCGTGATGATGTTGCCGCTGTTGATGACGTAGCTTTCGAGCGTATAAGTCGGCGGCACCTGCAGCGCCGCGCTTGCGACGATAGTGTCGAGTTCTTTTTCGCCGACGCTTTTTTTGTCGGCGATGCGGCCGAACGCGGCGAACACCTTCGCGGTGTCCTCCTCGGAAAGCTCGTAACCGAGCTTGCGCACGGCGGCGGAAACCTCCGGCAGCGTGCTTTCGGAAGAAAGGCGCATATCTTCGGCCATCTGCCGCTGTATACTGTTGTCGTACGGCGAGTTTCCGCCGCGCTTCGTGCTGATCATCCAGCGCGCCTGTCCAACGGCACGGCCCAGCTCCGTCATGACCAGATCGGAGCCGAACCCCATATCCATGCCGCGCGCGCGCAGAATGCCCGCGAACGTTTCAAGCGAAAGCAGCGCGTCGTCGCCCGTCGTCGCCTTGATCAGAGACGCTCCCGCGCCTACGGCGGCAAGCGAGCAGGCGGCGGCAAGCCGAAGCGCGTCCGTGCACTGCACGCCGACGAGCTTGTCCTTCATCGCGGGGACGTGTGCATATGCGTCCTGAATAAACGCGCCGAATTCGACCGGCAGCATGCCGTTTGCGCTGTCGCACAGCGTAACGACGTCCGCTCCCGCGGAAATCGCCGTTTCAATCGCGTGGTACAAAAAATCCGGGTCGCTGCGGGTCGCGTCGTCGGCGCAGAATTCCACCTCTTTGCAGAGCGATTTTGCCTTCTTGACCAGCTCTTCAATAAGGAGCAGCATTTTGTCCGGCTTTTTATGGCAGATGTACTCCATCTGCGCCGTGGACGTCGGCACGCACACCTGCAAGCAGGGATGCTTCGCCTCCGATATAGCGTTCCAGGCGGTTTCCACGCCCTCCGGGGACAGCCCGACGGGCAGTACGATGCGGCTTTGCTTCACAGCGGAGGCGACCGACTTTATCAGCAGCGCGTCCGCTTTTTCATTCCGGATGGCGGGCAGTTCCACGCTATAAAGTCGCAATCGGTCCAACGAGCGGGCAATCTCCAGCTTTTCGCGGAAGCTAAGCAGGGCTTCCGAGCCTTTGGGTTCCTGCCGCAGGGTCACGTCGGAAATGAATAGGGTCTTCATAGCGGTTACTCCTTCCGGTCTTCGTCCGGCGTTTATAAAAATATCCCTGAGCCAGCCGTTCAGGTGGCTTCAAGGACGTGCCGGGCGGACCTGTTTTATAAGACAACGCTTACTCCTTATGGAAGCGGAAAAAAAACGATAAATGACGGCATTTGCTGAATCATAGCACAGTACGGCAATTTCTGTCAATATATCATATAATATTTTGAAGTTCGCGCATTTATACCCGCAAACCGCATTTCGGCTTAAAAAATTGCATGTGGTTTACGCCCGTTCGTAGTATACTATTATCATGAAATTATTGACCCGCATCAGCGAACGCATACGCGCCTCCCTGCTGGATGACGCCTCGCGGTATCATCTTCAGTTCATGTGCGTTTACGGAACGTTGAGTCTCATCGCGGCCGTGATGACGATCCTTAATATCGTAACCGGCAAAGGCGCGCTGACCTATGCGACGCTTGGGTATTCGCTATTTTGCGCAGCGGCGTTCTTTTTGCTTATAAAAAACAAAATCGGGCTGCGATTTTCAAAAATTGCGTTTGCGATCAGCTTTTATCTGCTGTTTACGTTTTTTATCATCAGCGGCAATCCGGACGGGTTCAGCATTCTGTGGATCTGCCTGCTGCCGTCGCTCGGGCTTCTGACGTTCGGCAGGAAGGACGGATCGTTCGTCTGCATGGGCATGCTCGCGCTGCTCGTGTTTTTCTTTTATACGCCGTTCGGCCGGTCGCTGCTGCAATACGAATATTCGGCGACGTTCCAAATGCGTTTCCCTCTGCTCTATATCGCTTTCTTTGCAATCGGCTATTTTCTTGAAACCGTGCGCGTGCTTACCTATAACAAACTGCAGGAAACGCAGGAACTCTATCGTTACCTCTACTCCCACGACGCGCTGACGCAGGTTTACAGCCGGCATGGATTCAACGAACGAATGGACTGCTATTTCAGCCGCAGGCAGAAAAATCTTGCTTTCATCATATTGGACATCGACCATTTTAAGACGGTCAACGACCGTTACGGGCACCTCCAGGGCGACGTTGTGCTCCGGGAGATTGCGCAGGTGATAACGTCCGTCGTCGGAACCGCAGGCGACGTCTGCCGATGGGGCGGCGAGGAATTTGCCGTTATGATCCCCGGCTGCAAAACGTGCGAAGCCGTTGCGGATGCGCTGCTCGGCGCAATCCGAAACCATTCCGTCAAGCTGGAGGACGGTTGCCTGTCCGTCACGGTCAGCATCGGCGCGACCCTCGCCGAAAAAACGAGCGCGCTTTCCGCTATGCAGCTCGTCAACGCCGCGGACGCATGCTTATACCGCGCCAAGGAGCACGGGCGCGACCAGGTGGATTTCATTACGTTTTAACGAAAGTTCAGCCGTCTGAAACGCCGTTCTTGTTCTCCAACTTTGTTTCGTACTGTCAGTATTCCTCAATCGCGATATGTTCCGCGCACTCCGTAATGTCCGAACCGAGGAACATCGAAGCCATCGCGGCAAAATCTTCCGGGCTGTCGCTTGCAAAAAACTTGCGATTGCCCTCGCTTTTTCCATCGCTTCGTTTGTTTTGCCTCGTCAGCAAGTCGGCAATCGCCCGCGCGGCCTGTTCGCCCGTGTCGATCAGCGTCACATCTTTTCCCATGAAATCTCCGATCACGTCGCTCAGCAAAGGATAGTGCGTACAACCAAGCACCAGCGTGTCCACGCTCTCCTCCCTTAACGAAGTCAGGTATTCGGCCACGACGCGCTCGGTTACCTTGTCTCCGCGCTGTACACGTCCTTCTTCAACCAGCGGTACAAGCAGCGGACACGCCTTTGCCGACAGAACGACGTCCGGCTTCAGTGCGCGGATCGCGTTTTCGTAGGCGCCGCTGCGAATGGTCGCCTTTGTGCCGATCACACCGATTCGCCCGTTTCTCGTCGCTTCCGCGGCCGCCCTGGCGGCGGGCTCCACAACGCCGAGGATCGGGATCGCATTTTCCTTTTTAAGCACGGAAAGCGCCGTCGTTGAAACCGTTCCGCAGGCGATGACGATGGCCTTCAGGTCGAAGCTCCGCAAAAACGCCACGTCCTGGCGCGCGTATCGGACGATGGTTTCCGCCGAGCGCCCGCCGTACGGCACGCGCCCGGTATCGCCGAAATAAACGATATCCTCGCCGGGCAGCAGCCGGAACATCTGCCGTACCGCCGTTAACCCGCCCATGCCGGAATCGAATACGCCGATGGGTCGTTCGTCCATGAATACTACCTCCGCTGAAAAACGCCGGATACCGTCCGCCGGCTGAATGAGAAACCTGTTTGTTTATTGTAGCATATTTTCCATTTTTGTGTGAACGTCCTTTCCGCAAACGCCCTGCCGCAAGGCCGCGGCGGAGCCTGCTGTCGTTCTCGGGCGGCATTTCCTTACAGGCGATTGTCCCGCGTAAGCGGTCACGGCCTGCAAGCCGTACGCTGTGGTGCGTGTTACGCATACAAGCTGTAATAAAGTATGTTTTTCTGGTCAAAAATCCTGCCGCATGATAGAATGATTTTGCCGCCGGAGAACCGGATCTGTTTTCGGCGCGCGAATTATTTTAGGGGGGATTCACATGAAAAAATACCTGTCCATCCTGCTTGCGGTTCTGATGGCGATGTCGTTGCTTGCCGGTTGCGCTTCGTCGAAGGACGCCGCCGACACGCTTGAACAGGCGGGCATTGAAAACGCGGGCGACGCTTTGGACGCCGCCGAAGACGCGCTCTCGGAAGCGGCTTCTGGCAAAACGGCGTCCGACTTTTACAGCGCGTATGCCGAAGCAAAGACGGCTCTGCTCAACAAGCTGGTCGACGCGCTGGGCTCAAACGCCGATACGGCCATGGCCTCGCTTTCGTTCCTCGGTATTTCGTTTGCCGAACTGTACATGCTTCCGGCCAGCTACTTCGGCCTCGGCGAGGACGCGGTTACAAACGCGCTTGCCTTGCTCGGTTCAAAGGGCGTTACTTACACGGAAGACGGAAACACCTACACCGTCTCCTATCTGGATTCCAACGATCAGCCGTGCGAATTCAGCGGCACATACGATCCGTCCGGTTCGCTCGTATGCGTCGGGTCGACCAACGGAACGGAAAACATCTTCTCCGAAGCCCGCAGAACCTCTTACGGCTACGCCGGGCAGTTTTATCTTGTCAGCGACGACGGCAGCACGGCATTGTACCAGTTTGCAATCGACGGCGCGGACGGCAACGGTACGATCGGAATCGCGGACAGCACGGACCGGCCTTCCGCGTTGACCGGCGATGAATCCGCCGATTTCCCAACGGGCTGTGCGGAATGGTATTCGATCTACGGCACTGCGGTGACCGGCGTGACGTCCGACGGCAAAACCGTCAGCTTCGAATATGTCCCGACGGACGACGCCGAATAACGCGCTTCATAAACGGGTACCAAAGTCCTTCCTGCCGGGGGAGCCAGTCAAAAAATCCAAGGGATTGTTAAGGGTCGCAACCCTTAACCCGTATATTCCGGCTGCGGCGGTTCATTCGCCGCAACGGATCGCCCGTTCCGGGCGGTTGCTTTGTACGTTTTGCCGCCCGGGAGTCCGGAGGGCGAGAGGCAAAACGTGGTTATCCCGTCAAAAAACAAGTTTTTTGACGGCTTCAGTCCTTCCTGCCGGGCGGATGGACTTTTTTGCCATATTGTCGAACCAAAGCTAACACGATTTGTCTCAAAATCGTAACGATGTGTTGATGTCTTGTTCATGATTCTCTGGTATTGTAATTGTCGTAGGGTTTGAGCGGCAAAGCTGTTATATATACACTACATTCCCGTTAAAACAATCTCTTTCCCAGCCGCGCAAACCGGTTTATAGGACGCTCCGAGAGGGGCGTCCTGTCAATTTTGGCACGTTTCCTGCATTTTCATTGATTCATGTAAACCTTACGCCGGCAAGCAAGTTTGTTTCCAGGCAAAAAATCCCGCCTGCGATCGTTTTCGCGGGCGGGATTATACGGCGCGTCCATGCGGGCGCAACCGGTTATTTCCCGAGAAGCCCTTTCGCGGTCTCGACGATATGCTCCGCCGTCAGGCCGAAGCGCTTCTGCAGGTAATCCTGCGGGCCGACTTCACCGTATTCGTCGTTCACGGCCACAACGTCGACCTTTGCGCAGTTTTCGCGCGCAAGCGCCTCGCAAACGGCGCCGTACAGTCCGCCGATGCGGTTGTGGTTTTCCGCAACCACGACGTTGCCGGTGGCCTTGGCGTACCGCTTCACGGTCTCCGTGTCCAGCGGCTTGATCGTAAAGACATTCACGACAGCCGCGTCGATGCCGTCCGCTTCAAGCCGCTTTGCCGCCTGCATGGCTTCGTGCACCATGATGCCGGACGCAATAATGACGACGTCCTTGCCTTCCTTCAGCGGAATCGCCGGCCCGATCGGCGTCTCCTCGCCGTCGGCAAAGACTTTTGCATACTGCTTTCTGCCGACGCGAATGTACTTTACGCCGGGGCGGTCCTTGCACTGGCGCAGCACGCTGACGAGCATGGTGGGGTCCGTAATATCGATGATCGTCGCCGTCGGAATCGTTCTGTAAAGCGCGACGTCCTCAAACGGCATGTGCGTTCCGCCGTTAAAGGACGCGCACACGCCCGGATCGGTCCCGATGACCGTAATGTCGTTCTTTGCGTACCCCGCCGATAAGAACACCTGGTCGAACACGCGCCGCGAAGCAAACGGGCCGAACGTATGGACGATCGGCTTATAGCCGGTCGCCGCAAGGCCGCCTGCAACGCCGATCATGTTGGCTTCCGAAATACCGCAGTTGACGCCGCGCGTCGGATTGTCGCAGGCCCACTGGCAGGTGCCGATGCAGCTCATCAGGTCCGCATCGAGATAAATCACGTCCGGATCTTCCGCGGCAAGCGCGCGAATCGTTTCGCCGAGCACGTTTTTGCAAAGCCGGGGGTCCATCGTTCCGTCGTATACAAGTTTCATTTGTTCCACCTCCCCGTTAGTCCAGCTGCGCAATGAGTTCCTTCTGCCAGGTATCCCATTGCTCGGTCGGAACGTTCATGCTGTGGTTGCTCTTTGCGTTTTCAACGCCGGGGACGCCCTTGCCCTTGATCGTGTTCATCACGATGGCATACGGCTTGTCCCCGCCCGCGCGCGTGCGTTCCAGCGCTTCGTAGAGCGCGACAACGTCGTTGCCGTCGATGCTGACGGTGTCGAAGCCGAACGCCTTCAGCTTTGCGCCGAGGTCCAGCGTGTCGAGAACGTCCTTCGTGCAGCCGTCAAGCTGCTTGCCGTTGACGTCCATCAAAAGGACAAGGTTGCCAAGCTTCTTGGCCGCGGCGAACATGCATGCTTCCCAAACCTGCCCTTCGTCCGCTTCGCCGTCGCCTACGATCAGGAAAACGCGCGTGTCGCGTCCGCGGAGCCGCTCGCCAAACGCCATGCCGCACGCAAGGCTCGTGCCCTGCCCGAGCGAGCCGGTCGTCATATCCACGCCGGGCGTCATGTTGCGGTCGCAATGACTCGGCAGCGTCGTTCCCGGTTTGTTCAGCGTTTTCAGCAGTTCATATGGAAAATATCCCAGCAACGCGAGCGTGGCGTAAACCGCCGGGCCCGCATGGCCTTTCGAGCAGACGAGTTTGTCGCGTTCCGGCCAGGCCGGGTCCTTCGGGTCAAAACGCATCTGCGTTTTATAGAGTACCGAAAGCGCGTCCGCAATGCTCAACGATCCGCCGACATGGCCGAACCCAAGGGATTTGAATTCCTCCAGCTCGCCGATGCGGATCTGAAGCGCAAACCGTTCCAATTCCTTCTTTTTTGCTGCGTCCATCGCAGAAATTCCTCCTTTTATTAAAGCGGTGCGGCGTTATTTTATTCGTTTCGTCTTCCCGCCGCGCCGCTTAAAATACTCTGTTTTCGTTACAGCCTTGCCACGCCGCTTTTTCTGGCAGCCTCGGCGACGGCCTTTGCAACCGTCTTGCCAACCCGCG
>CAYUUB010000074.1:0-8612 GCA_964447725.1 uncultured Oscillospiraceae bacterium | reverse complement strand
GCAAACGATCCGGCGTGACCAATGCAACGCCAGAAAAAACAGAATGTGAACATTTAGCATCAAACGCACGAGAGTGCTGATAACCTCTTTGCCAAGCGATTTTCCGGTCAATAAACGGCGGCCTTTTCGCAAGACGGCACCGCTTTTGCCAGGGTGTGGCTGGGCAGCAGCAATGCTTATCCACCGTCGTTCCACAGTAACAGTCCACAACTGGGGATAAGTATGTGGATAACGTGGAAAAGTAAAGCAACTGTTGTTGAATTTATGTTGACTATATATACCTTTGCGCGACGTCTGTTGCTAAATTTGGGCGGCCGCCTTTCCTTAATTCACATGGTTATCCACACAATAAACGAAGCCGTCCACGCAACCATCGCATACGACGCGCGTCGCCGCCCGCTTCGCAGGCATAGCCGGGATGCAAACAAAATCCCCGTCAAATACAGCAGGTATGCCGGTGCCGACGGCGCTTTTATGGCAGCCGAAAGCGATCCGCCGTACGTTGCCACGGCAAAGATCACGTCCAGCGCAAAGCGCGGAACCACGCAGATCGCGTTGCCCAGCGGATACCAGACGAACGACAGGGCCGTTCCGACAAACGCAGGAATCAGAAATGCCGGCACAATCAGAAGCACGAACAGATTTGTAACCAGCGAAAGGAATTGCACTTTTTTAAAAAAGCAGGCGGATGCGGGAAGCGTGCCCGCCACAACGGCGGCGCTGGCAGAAATCATCCCGGAGGCGACGCTGCCGAGCCGCGCAATCGGCTTTTGCAGCAACGGTGCAAGCAAAATCAGCGCATACACCGCGGTAAACGAAAGCTGGAACCCCGCATACCACAGCGCAAACGGACGAAACAGCAGAATCAATAAAAACGCCGCGCTCAGCGCGCTGATCGGATCGGGCCGCCTCTGGAGCGGCTGCGACAGCAGTACGATGACGATCATCAGGCCCGCGCGCACGACCGACGGCGAAAACGCCGTCAGTGCAGCGTACAGCGTGCAGAACAGCGCGACCGCGAAAAACCGTACCCAGGCGTTTTTTCGGAATAGCAGCATAAACGCGCCCGCCAGCACGGATACATGCAAGCCCGAAACCGCCAGCAGATGCGCGAGGCCGGCGTCCCGAAACGAGCTCAGCGTCTCTTCGTCCATATCGCTCTTGTCGCCGAGAAGCATCCCCTTTGCAGCGCCGACCTGGTTCGAGAATAGCTCGTCAATCCGTTCGCCGATCGTCCGCCGCAGCCGAAGCAGCGTTCCATAGAAATCCTGCGGGGCCTGCCAGACAATAGATGCATCTCCTTTTGCGAATGCAACGGTAAAGATCCCGCGATAGCGGTCATTGCTTTGATACTGTTCGTCCGACGGAGCCACGCTCGCATACGCCGTGACGATCTGCCCATATTCCGGCGTTTCGTCAAATTCCGCGAAAAGCTTTACCCTGCCGTCGATCGATTCGCCGTCAAGATCGGCGTCGCGAAGCGTCAAACGCCATGTCCCGTAATCCGTCCGCTCCGGCGTCTCCGCAACGCGCCCGGTCAGCGTTCCGTATCCCGACGGGACGTCGGACGGCGCCGCAAAGCCGATTCGCACAAACCCAACCGCCATGCACAGCAAAAACAGCGCGAACGCCGCGCGCCTGCAAAGCCGCGCGCCGAGGGCGGCCGCAACCAAAACCAGGCCGGCCACAACCGCATTCGCGGTCGAAAACCCGTCCCCCAGCAAAAGTCCGAACAGCAATCCCAATGCAGCGACCGGCAGCGGACGGGCGTTGAACAGCGGCGTATGCCGCTTGACATCCGCTTCAGTTGCCGTCATCTTGCCGGTTTTTGATGGATCGGTTTGTTTTTCATTCGATTCACAGCATTGCATCGGTTCGAGTAAAGCACAAGCCGGTGCCGTTTGTCAATCGCCGGACGCAACGGCATCTGCGGGATTGTGCCGGACGCGCCCGCGGTGTTATACTCACTTATATGAAATGGTTGGAAATTTGCATTTATACGACCGATGCGGGGCTCGACTCCGTTTGCACGGCGCTGTCCGCCGTGGGAATCGACCAGGTGAGCATTGAGGAAAGCCACGAGCGCGCAATGGCTTTTTTGAGCGAACGCGCAGTGTACTGGGACTTTGCCGACTATGACAAGGTCGGCGTAGACGAACCATGCGTCAAAGCTTATCTGGCGGACGTTCCCGAAAGCGCCGCTCTCGTGGAATCCGTTAAAAGTAAAATCGCGCGGCTGAAGGCCCTGCCCGGGAGCGCTGGCTTCGGGTCTCTTTCCGTCGTGGTCAACCGCGTCGACGATGCGGACTGGGAGAATAACTGGAAGAAATATTATAACCCGCTTTGCATCGGAGAGCGGCTGTTCGTGCTTCCCTGCTGGATCGACCAGCCCGCGCCGGAGGGCAGGGTCACGCTGAAACTCGACCCCGGCGTCGCTTTCGGCACCGGAGAACATCATACAACGCGCATGTGTCTCGAATTCTTGGAAAAGGCCGTCGTTCCCGGCTGCCAAATGCTGGACCTCGGCTGCGGCAGCGGGATCCTTTCGGTCGCTTCCGTCCTGCTTGGAGCAAGCGACGCGGTAGCCGTCGATATCGACCCCGTCGCGGAGCACGTCGCGCTGGGAAACGCTGAAATGAACGGCATCGACCCATCGCGCTATCACGTGCGCATCGGCGATATCCTTTCCGACGACGCATTGCGTCAGGCGGTTTTACGCCAATACGACGTTGTTGCCGCCAACATTGTTGCCGGCGTGATCATTGCGCTTGCGCCGTTTGCAAGGCAGTGCTGCAAAGCGGGCGCGCCGTTCATCGTCTCCGGTATTATCGACGAGCGCGAAGACGAAGTGCGCCGCGCGGTCGAGGCCGCCGGGTTTGCCGTTCGGGAAGTTTCCCGCAGCGGAGGCTGGGTCGCCATGCTGCTGGCCGCCTCCTGAAGAAAGGATTCCTGTTTGTAATGCGCCGGTTTTTCTGCGACAGTATCATAGAGCAAACCGCCGTCATCGCCGGAGACGATGCGCATCATATCGCGCGGGTCCTCCGCATGAAGACGGGCGACTCGCTGTCGCTTTGCGACGGCTGCGGCAGGGAATATGCAGCGGAAATCTGTATAATCTCGCCGGATTCCGTCACCTGCAAGCTTGGGACGGCAACCGTTTCCGACGCGGAAAGCCCTTGCCGGGCAACGCTGTTCCAGTGCCTTCCGAAATCCGGTAAATTCGAAACCATCGTGCAGAAATGCACGGAACTCGGCGTTTTCGCCATCGTTCCCGTAGTCAGCGCGCGTTGTGTCGTCGTTCCCGGAAACGACTTTCAAAAAAAGATCGATCGTTATCGGCGCGTCGCGCTCGAAGCGGCAAAGCAGTCCCGCAGGGCGATGGTCCCAGAAGTGCTGCCGTTAACGAAAATTTCGGACGTCGATCCCCGCGCCTTCAATCTGTTTTTGATCGCCTATGAAGAAGAAGCCACGCTTTCGCTCAAGGCGGCTCTGCGGCAGGTCGAACGGCCGGAGTCCGTCGCTTTGCTGATCGGCCCCGAAGGCGGGCTGGAAGCGGCCGAAGTCGACCGGCTTACCGAAAAAGGCGCCGTCCCCGTCTCGCTCGGAAAACGGATCCTCCGGACGGAAACCGCCGGCATGGCCATGCTGGCGCAGGTGCAGTACGAGGTGGAACCATGAAGGTTGCGCTTGCTACGCTCGGCTGCAAGGTCAATCATTATGAAACCGAAGCCATGCGCGAGCTGTTTATAACGGCGGGATGGCAGGCCGTCGATTTTTCGGATAAAGCCGACGTTTACATCGTCAACACCTGCACCGTGACGCAGACGAGCGACACAAAGTCACGGCAGTTGATTGCGCGCGCGCACCGGAACAATCCGAGCGCGCTCGTCGTCGCCGTCGGCTGCTACGCGCAGACCGCGGCGGAAACCGTCGCTTCGCTGGAAGGCGTCGGCCTCGTGCTCGGCACGAGCGGCCGCAGCCGGATCGTCGAGCGCGTCGAAGCTGCGCTTGCAGCGGGACGGGGCGCGTCCTTCGTGTCGCCGCTTGCCGAGCTGCGTTCGTTTGAACCGCTCTCCGCCGTACGGGATTCGCGGACGCGCGCCACGCTGAAGATTCAGGACGGCTGCGTCAACTTTTGCTCGTACTGTATCATTCCCTACGCGCGCGGACCGCTCAAAAGCCGTCCGCCGGATGAGATTTCGCGGGAAGTTGAACGCCTTGCACACGAAGGCTACAGGGAAGTCGTTTTAACGGGCATCCATCTCGCCAGCTACGGACGCGATCTGAGAGACTACGATTGCACGCTCCTCGATGCGATCGACCGCGTCAGCGCCGTGAACGGAATCCGCCGGATCCGTCTGGGTTCGCTCGAACCCCTGTTTGTCGACGCGCACGTTGCAGCGGCGCTTGCGGGAAATCCAAAAATCTGCCGTCAGTTCCACCTGTCGCTCCAGAGCGGCTCGGACGCGGTGCTCAAGCGCATGAACCGCCGCTATACAAGCGGCGAATACCTGCATTCCGTCGAACTGCTGCGGGCAGAAATGCCGGGCTGCGCGATCACGACCGACGTCATCGCCGGGTTTTGCGGGGAAACGGGGCGGGAGCATGAGGAAACGCTTGCTTTCTGCGAGCAGGTCGGGTTTGCACGCATGCATGTGTTTCCGTTTTCCGTCCGCAAAGGCACAAAAGCGGCGGACATGCCCGGGCAGCTTCAAAAATCGGTCAAAAGCAAACGCGCAGCGGAGCTTATTGCGCTTGGCGGCCGGCTGACAAACGCTTACCTGGCTTCGCAGGTCGGCAGCGTCGTGGAAGTCCTCGCCGAAAGCGACGGCGCGGGTTACAGCGGAAACTATATCCGCGTGCGGACCGACGCGCCGGAAGGCGCAATCGTCTCCGTCCGGCTCAACGGCTTCGACGGAGAAACGGCGTATGGAACCGATCTGACCGGCGGACAAAATACAGCTACGGCTGATGGAAAAGGAGTTGAACCCATATGAGCGATTGCATCTTCTGCAAAATCATCGAAGGCGCGATCCCGTCCAAAAAAATCTATGAAGACGATCAGGTGATCGCTTTCCACGACATCAACCCGCAGGCGCCCGTGCACATACTCGTCGTGCCGAAAAAGCACATTTCCGGCGTAAACGAGCTCGCCGAGACCGACGCGGCACTGCTGGGGCACATCTATTGCGTCATCCGCGATCTCGTCCGGCAGCTCGGCGTTGCGGAGTCCGGCTATCGCGTAGTCGTCAATAGCGGCAAGGACGGTCAGCAGAGCGTCCCGCATCTGCATTTTCACGTGCTCGGCGGCCGCATGATGGAGTGGCCTCCGGGCTGACGCAGCGGGGCGGCCGGCAAAAAGCGCACAAATCTTTTCGAAGAGGCAGAATTTCCCCCGTTCTGCTTCTTTCGTGTTTTGCCGTCTGTAAAAAGCAAAATAAGGCCTGTCGTTTTTTGCGCGGTACGCATGAATGTGATACAATATGATATTGTCAAATGAGAGGAAACGCCTGAATCATGCTAAGTCTCGGCGCGCAATTTCTGAAGCTCGAGCTCCGGCTCGCCAAACCGCTTGTGCGGTTTACAAGCATTGAGGCGGCGCGCGGTGCGCAGGACCAGCTGGGCCGCATCACGGCGCGCGTCCTCAAGGCAAAAGTCGACTACGAGCCCGTTACGTTCGACACGTTTCAGGCGTGCTTTGCGGTGTCCACCGCATGCAGGACGCCCTGCGACCGGGCCGTACTGTATCTGCACGGCGGCGGTTATACCGCCGGCTCCCTCGATTATGCAAAGGGCTTCGGCGGGCTGCTTGCCGCGCATACCGGGCTGAGCGTATTCTGCGCGGCGTACCGACTCGCGCCGGAGCATAAATTCCCCGCCGCGCTGGACGACGCGATGACCGCCTACCTGTATCTTCTGGAGCAGGGCTTTGCGCCGGAGCATATCGCATTCGCCGGCGAAAGCGCGGGCGGAGGGCTGGAATACTGCCTTGCGCTGCGCTGCAAGGACGAAGGCGTCCCGTTGCCGAAATGCATCGTCGGAATCTCTCCCTGGACGGACCTGACGTTTTCGGGGCCGTCGTATTACAACAACGTCCTGCGCGACCCGACGCTGATCCGCGAATCCCTTGCGTACTACGTGCTGGCATATGCCGCGGGTCACGAGGACGAGCCGTACGTTTCGCCGGCTCTCGGCGATCTGAGCGGCATGCCGAATTCTCTGCTTTTTGCCGGAAGCGACGAAATTCTGCTCGACGATGCGCGCTCGTTGTATCAAAAAATGATCGACGGCGGTTCGTCCGCGGAACTGATCGTTGAAAAGGGCATGTGGCATGTCTATCCGCTGTACGGAACGCTCGAGGCGAAGCGTGCCGTCAGAAAAATGTCCGCTTTTATCCGGCGGGAACTCGGGCTGGAAGCATAGAGCGTCTGTTCCGTCGCAAACATGCAAAAAGGAGTCCGTCTCCGCGCTCACAGCCTACGCGAAGGCGCCGATACGAGTGAATGCAGCATAGAAACCGGTCGTTCAAAACATGGATGAAACTTGATAACGCCGCGCTGATCTACCCGGCGACGATGAACCGTAACTGGACGGCGCTTTTCCGGCTGTCCGCCACGCTGACCGAACCCATAGACGAGGATATTCTGGAAGTCGCGCTGAAACGAACGCTCCGGCGCCTGCCGTGGTTTGCGTTCCGTCTGAAACGCGGTTTGTTCTGGTTTTATCTCGAGCACAGCGACGCCCTTCCGAAAATCGAACCGGATGTCGGCAATCCCTGCGTTCGCATGCGCCTGAAAGACAACAACGGGTTTTGCATGCGCGTGCGCTTCTACGAAAACCGTATAGCGGTCGAGTTTTTCCACGTGCTGACGGACGGAACGGGCGGACTGGTCTTTTTGCAGACGCTCGTTGCAGAGTATCTGCGCCTGCGCTACAACGCCGGTATTCCCCGGAGCAACCGCGTGCTCGACTGCGCGGAGCCGCCGCGTCCTCAGGAAGCCGAGGACAGCTTTGCCACGCATTCAGGGACGATTACGCAGACCCGCAGGGAAGTTAAGGCATACCACATCAAGGGGACCGACGAAAGAACCGGCTTCGTCCATATTATCACCGGCTCGATGGACTCGGACACCGTATTAAAAAAAGCCAGGGAAAAGGGCGTTACCGTAACAGAATACCTCACGGCGGTCCTGATCCTTTCCGTCGATGCAATCCAGCGGCAAAACGTTGCGCACGTCCATCGGCTCAAACCGGTAAAAATCTGCGTGCCGATCAACCTCCGGAACGTGTTTCCTTCCGAAACGCTCCGCAATTTTGCGAACTATGTTAACCCGGGCATCGATCCGCGGCTCGGCGTGTATTCCTTTGACGAAACGCTCAATATCGTCCATCACTTCATGGCGATGGAGGTAACGGAAAAATTGCTGAACGTCAAAATCACGACCAACGTGCAAACGGAACGGAACGTCCTTTTACGCATCATGCCCCTGTTTATCAAAAACGCCGCTATGAAATACGTCTATTCGCAGGTTGGCGACGCCATTTCATCCACAAGCCTGAGCAACCTCGGCGTGACCAGGCTGCCGGACGAGATGTCAAAATACGTACGCAGGATGGATTTCATTCTAGGGCCGCTTGCGGACAACCGCGTTTGCGCCGCCGCGCTGACCTATAACGGCCGCCTGCGCGTCAATTTCACCCGCACGATTGCCGAACCGACGCTTGAGCGGGAATTTTTCACGCGGCTGATTAAGCTCGGCATCCCAGTTAAAATTCAAAGCAACCAGATGGAATGATTTGAAAACCCGCACGAAACCGGAGGTGCAAATACGAATCATGAGTTATTGCGTTAACTGCGGCGTGGAGCTCGACAAGAGCGAACCGCGCTGCCCGCTCTGCGGGGCAGAGGTAATCAACCCCGCCGCAATGCAGGAAGAAAAGCCTGCCCGTCCATATCCCAGCCATGTCGAACACCTCGACCGGCGCATCGACAGGCGCTATATCGCCTCGTTCGTCTCCCTGCTGCTGCTGATCCCTCTGTTTACGGCCATGCTGACCAATATCATGGTCAGCGGCAAACTTACCTGGTCGTATTATGTTCTCGGCGGCGAACTCATCGCCTTTGCGGTGTTTCTGCTGCCAATGATCGCGCACATCCCCCGCATTCTCTATATCGTTATCGACGCCGGCGCGGTGGGCGTGCTCCTTCTGCTCATCCAGGTGATGAACAGCGGCGACTGGGGCTGGCTGCTGCTGCTTGGCCTTCCCATCACGGGGCTTACCGCGCTGTTCGCCTGGTTTGTCGCATGGATGGCGTCTTCGAGCTGCAGGCTGCCGGTGCTGGTCCGTTTTACGTTCGCGCTGACCGCGCTCGGCCTGCTGATTGTCGGAATCGAGTTTTTTATCGGGCTATACCAGCACGTCATCGCCTGGCCGCAATGGTCGCTGTACGTGCTGTTTCCCTGCCTTGTACTTGGGTCCGCGCTTTTGCTCCTCAACCGGCGCGCGCGGCTGAAAGCGGAAATCCGCAAACGGTTTTACTTTTAAAATCAGGGTGTGTTTCACCCTAAAATGATGCATCGACGAGGGACCGCCAATTGGCGGTCCCTTGA
>CAYUUB010000073.1:0-8640 GCA_964447725.1 uncultured Oscillospiraceae bacterium | reverse complement strand
CAAAGATGGAGACGATCGCCGGCGGGGCCTCGTTCGCCCCTAGGCGGTGGTCATTCCCCGCGCTCGCCACCGAAATACGAAGCAGGTCCTGATAATCATCCACCGCCTGGATCACCGCGCAGAGGAAGAGAAGGAACTGCGCGTTTTCAAAGGGCGTTTCCCCTGGCTCCAACAGGTTCACGCCAGTGTCAGTCGACATAGACCAGTTGTTGTGCTTGCCGCTTCCGTTAACGCCGGCAAACGGTTTTTCATGCAGCAGGCAGATAAGGCCGTGCTTTTTCGCAATACGCTGCATGATCTCCATGGTCAGCTGGTTGTGGTCCGCGGCGATATTGGTCGTCGAGAAAATCGGCGCCAGTTCATGCTGCGCGGGCGCAACCTCGTTGTGCTCGGTCTTGGCGAGTACGCCAAGCTCCCAGAGCTCTTCGTTCAGGTCTTCCATAAAGGCCTGTACGCGCGGTTTGATCGAACCAAAGTAATGGTCGTCAAGCTCCTGTCCCTTGGGAGAACGGGTGCCGAACAGCGTACGGCCGGTGTAAATCAAATCCGGACGGCGATCATACATCGCCTTGTCGATCAGGAAATATTCCTGCTCGTTGCCGACGGTCGTGGCGACCTTCGTCGCGTCCGTCGTGCCGAAGAGTTTCAAAACGCGCATCGCCTGACGGTCGATCGCCTCCATAGAGCGGAGCAGCGGCGTCTTTTTGTCCAGCGCTTCGCCGGTATACGAGCAGAACGCCGTTGGGATGCAGAGGATTTTTTCTTTGATAAACGCATAGCTGGTCGGGTCCCATGCGGTATAACCGCGCGCTTCAAACGTCGCGCGAAGTCCGCCGGACGGGAAGCTGGATGCGTCAGGTTCGCCGCGAACGAGCTCTTTGCCGGAAAACTCCATGATGATGCCGCCGCCGGCCGTCGGCGAGATGAAGCTGTCGTGCTTTTCGGCCGTAATGCCGGTAAGCGGCTGGAACCAGTGCGTGAAGTGCGTCGCACCCTTCTCAATGGCCCAGTCCTTCATGGCGTTGGCAACCACGTTCGCTACGGAAAGATCCAGCCGCCGCCCTGCGCCGATAGCGGTCTGCATCGCTTTATACGTGTCTTTTGGCAACCGCGCTTTCATAACCGCATCGTTGAATACTTTGCAGCCAAATGTTTCCGATACCCTACCCATTTTACTTTCTCCTCCTGCTACATTTATTATCTTCCAGTTATTACCTTATAAAAAGAGGCAACGACACCACGGTTTTCATCCGCGGCGCCTTTGCCGTTCTGAAATAATATGCGGGTATTATACAGCGCGGCAAGCGGCTTGTCAATGCCTATTTTTGCAGGATTCCCTTCAAATAATTTCGATTTCCTGCACGTATTTCTTTTTTGTTTTCCTGTAAAATATTTTGTTTTCCTTTTTTTGCAGTTTAAAAGTGTATATCATTCATTTCGCTCTTGACATGTATATCTTATATTATGTATACTGCGCAGGAACAACGGCGTTCATCCTGCGGGTCAACTTCTCCGCTGCGTGGGCGCTTTTCGCTTTTGTTCAGCAGGTTGGCCCGCTGTATATTAAAGAGTGGGAGCCCCGAATGGTTTCTTGCGGCATATCCCGCGTGCAGCCATGGCGCCGGCTGAAACGAAGCCCGCCGGAAAAGCAAAGTATGGTACACTGTTAAGAGACCGGTTCAAAATGGCGAAATGCCGTTGGGGTCCCGCCGCCTGCTTTCAGCGGCCCGCGCCATCGGCCGTGTTACAATCACCCAAGAGTATTTTCAGAGAGGATGCAGAAGAAATGTATACCGCACAGGAAATCGTCGACTATGCCGCCGCGGAGGACGTGAAGTTCATCCGCCTCGCTTTTTGCGACGTCTTTGGCGTGCCCAAAAATATCTCGATCATGCCGGATGAACTGCCGCGCGCTTTTTCAAACGGCATCTCCATCGATGCTTCGGCCATTCGCGGGTTCGGGGACGAAGCACATTCCGACCTCCTTTTGCATCCCGACCCGGAAACGCTCAACGCGCTTCCCTGGCGGCCCAGCCACGGACGCGTCGTGCGGCTTTTCGCCGATATCCGGCAGTCCGACGGCACGCCGTTCCCCCTCGACACGCGCAACATCCTCAAGCGTATGATCGACAGGGCTGCAAAGGACGGACTCGTCGTCAACTTCGGCACCGAGTTCGAATTCTATCTGTTCAAGCTCGACGCGGACGGCAACCCGACAAAAGTTCCATACGACAGCGCGCATTATATGGACATCGCCCCGCTCGACCGCGGCGAAAACGTCCGCCGCGAAATCTGCCTTACGCTCTGCGAAATGGGGATCCGGCCGGAAAGCTCCCACCACGAGGACGGCCCCGGTCAGAACGAGATCGATTTCCGCTATGGCGACGCGCTGAGCGCCGCCGACAACGCGGTTACGTTCGCGTCCGTTGTACGCACCATCGCCATGCGAAACGGGCTATGGGCGGACTTTACCCCGAAGCCCCTGCCGGAAGAAAGCGGAAACGGCATGCACGTCAATCTGTCTCTCGCCGCGCCGCATACCGAAGAGGCGCGGGACGCATTCATGGCGGGATTGATGGAGCATATCACCGAAATCACGGCGTTTTTGAACCCGGTTCCGGCCTCCTACGCGCGCCTTGGCGAACACAAGGCGCCGTGGTACGTCACCTGGTCGCCGGAAAACCGCTCGCAGTTGATTCGAATCCCCGCCGCAAAAGGCGAGTTCGAGCGCATCGAACTGCGCTCTCCCGACCCGGCGGGCAATCCCTACCTGATGTTTGCGCTGATCCTCGCGGCCGGCCTCGACGGCGTCAGGCGCGGCCTTGTCCCGCCGCCGCCGACCAACGTGAACCTCTTTACGGCGGATGCTTCCATCACCGGGAGCCTTCAAAAATTACCGGCGACGCGGGAACAGGCGTTTTCGCTTGCGGCCAACAGCGCGTTCGTACGTTCGGTCCTGCCGGACGGAATCATAAACGCTTACGAATCCTGCGGCGAATGACGAATCGGTAGGAGGCGGTTATTTGGCGTTCAGCGGAGAAAAATCGAATAGCGTATTGATCGTTTCGCCCACCGAGCGCGCGCGATCCAGCATTGCGGGCGTTCTCTCGCCGACGCGTTATTCGCCCATCATCATGCGCGGCTCCGCTTCCGAGGTTCGCCGCCTTGTTCTCGATTCTCCGTTTTCGCTTGTGTTTATCAACACGCCGCTTCCGGACGAATTTGGTGCGCAGCTTGCGCTGGACCTCGCTTCCAGCAGACTTTGCTGCGTCGCGCTGATCGTCGCCAGCGAGTCCTACGAGCAAGTGTCCGACGAGGTGGAGGATTCGGGCGTCATCACGCTGAGCAAGCCGTGCTCGGCGCAGACGATCCGGCAGGCTGCGGCGCTCATGGTCGCCACGCGTTCCAAGCTTGCCGCCATGGAGCGAAAGACCGCCACGCTGGAGGAGAAGATGGAGGAAATCCGTCTTGTCAACCGCGCCAAGTGGATGCTGATCGAGCGGCGCGGCATGGACGAAGCCAGCGCCCACCGGTACATCGAAAAGCTTGCCATGGACGCACGCCAGACGCGCAGGCTCGTTGCGCTTACGCTGATCCGCTCGCTCGAAACGAGCGACTAGGGTTTTATTCTTTCTCTCTGTGGAAAGAATTGACGGTGTTGCCATGGACGCGCGCCGGACGCGCAGGCTCGTCGCGCTTACGCTGATCCGCCCGAAAAGCGGGAATGCTCTGTCAAAAAGCATGCCTTTTCGCGGTCTGAGAGCAAGAACTTCCTTGCTCTTTTTTCATATGTTATACTGAATGTAATATAGCTATCACAATTCTGATTCGACAAAGTAACCGCATATCAATCATGAAATTTTACGGAGGGCATCATGGAACAGTTTGACGTTTTGATCGTCGGCGCGGCCACCGCCGGCAGTTTTTTCGCGCGGCGGATCGCCGAAGCGGGCCACAGCGTCCTCGTCATCGACAAGCTCGATAAAAGCAGGCTTGGCCAGCGGCTGGACATCTTCCATGTGGGAAAACCGGATTTTGAAAAATTCGGCATCCCGCTGCCGGAGCAGGACGACGACTTCGCGTTCGAGTTCACCGGCGGGCGGACCTATTCCGCCTACGGCCGGTATCCGAAACAAAACGGCGGCACGACCGTCGGCATGCACATGCCGCGCTACATCGCGCGCATGAACCGCTGGGCGGAAGATGCGGGCGCAAGCATCCTGCTCGGCGCGTCGTTTATCGATTTTCTCTATGAAGACGGTCGGATCGTCGGCGCGACCTACGAAAAAGACGGCCAAAAGCATGAAGTCGCCGCAAAGCTTGTCGTCGACTGTTCCGGCATTCCGTCCGTTGCGCGCCGCAAGCTGCCGGACGGCTACGGCGTCGAAAATTTTGAAATCGCCGATACGGACATGTTTTACGTCATCCTGCGCTATGTGACCTATCACGATCCAAAGGATTACGTCAGGCAGTCGCGTGGGTGGACCTATTATAAAACGTGGGAAGCGCCGGACGGCAACCCGGACGGCGCGATCCTCGGCGTCGGCGCAAACCTGTCCTACGACCTCGGCGAAAAGGTTTTCGCGGAATTCGAAAAGGCCATCGCGCTGCCGCGCCACACGCTCAAGCGCATCGAACGCGGCACGACGCCGTACCGCCGCCCGCCGTATTCGTTCGTTGCGGACGGTTTCCTCGCCTCCGGCGACGCGGCCTGCTTAACAAAGCCGTCCTGCGGCGAGGGCGTGACCGCGAGCATGGTGCAGCTCGAAATCGCAGCGGAGGTGGTCAACCGCCTGCTCGGCGAAGGCGGCTATCTTACGCGCGCGCGGCTCTGGCCGATCAACAAGCGCTATGTGGACGCGCAGGGCGGAGCGTTTGCCGGACAGCTCGCGACGCTGATCGGCGCGGTTGCTTCCAGCGCGAAGGAGAACGACTTCTTCTTTAAAAAGGACGTCGTGTTCAGCGAAAAAACGTTCGCCAGCCTCGGCAGCGGCGAGCCGCTCGTCTTCTCCACGGGCGAAATGCTCTCCATGGCGTTCAAAATGCTCGGCGGCGTGCTCACCGGTCAGCTCAAGACCGCCACCATCCGCGCCCTGCTGAAGGGCATGAAAAACGGCGGCCGCGCGGAAGCGCTCTATGCCGAGTATCCGGAAAGCGAAGCGGACTTCGACGCATGGGTCCGGCGCGCGGACGAATTCTGGGAAAGCTGCGGCAGCATGGCAGACAACGTGGTGAGTTGATGGATTTATCTGCTGCAAGTTTATTTTCCAAAATACTGGCTTGGCAACCGCGCGGATGCCAAACTTGTCCGACACGAAAATGCCCGCCAAGCATTAAAATAGTTAATTTCAGGAGTTTCAAGAATGGTAATCGATCTTACAAAGCGTCCAAAATTATTTCTTGTGTTATTTATAATAGGCACTTTGACATTCTGCTCCATGCTTCTGTTGGCAGCCCAATATGCCAGCGGAAACGCACACGCGTTCCCGGAAGCATTCGCAGTGGACAATCAACAGCGCCTATATCTGCTCTTCGGCAGCGGCGGTTATGTCGTGTCAGACGAACAATTTGAACACATACTACCATCCTATGACCGAAGCAAAACGCTATGGATATCAGATGATAATCTGCTTTCCTATGCACGCAATAACCATATAACGGTATACGACATCAACCAAAGCGATCCCGAACATGGAGATTTGTTAAAAATCGACGATTTTCGTGCGCCCGACGAATCATTCTATGGTTCGTCCTACGGATTCGGCATGACCGATGAACAAAACGGCGTTCAGTATACCTATAGCCGCACATTGTTCCGTTACACGATTACGCAGGAGCAAAACGGTGAACAAAGCGTGTTTTTTGAGATGCCGCAAAAGGACTTTGTCTGGAATTTAGTTGTCGCGTTTTCCATCGTGGTGTTCGCCGCAGGTATCCTGATATTCCTGCTAATTAATATGAGTCATAGTGATGCAAAGCCAAACTTGTCGGGCACGGGAGTGATCGCTAGGCATTAAAATAGCCAATCTCAGGAGCTTCAAGAATGGTAATCGATCTTACAAAACGTCCAAAATTATTTCTTGTGTTATTTATAATAGGCACTTTGGCATTCTGCTCCATGTTTCTGTTGACAGCCCAATATGCCAGCGGAAACGCACACGCGTTCCCGGAAGCATTCGCAGTGGACAATCAACAGCGCCTATATCTGCTCTTCGGCAGCGGCGGTTATGTCGTGTCAGACGAACAATTTGAACACATACTACCATCCTATGACCGAAGCAAAACGCTATGGATATCAGATGATAATCTGCTTTCCTATGCACGCAATAACCATATAACGGTATACGACATCAACCAAAGCGATCCCGAACATGGAGATTTGTTAAAAATCGACGATTTTCGTGCGCCCGACGAATCATTCTATGGTTCGTCCTACGGATTCGGCATGACCGATGAACAAAACGGCGTTCAGTATACCTATAGCCGCACATTGTTCCGTTACACGATTACGCAGGAGCAAAACGGTGAACAAAGCGTGTTTTTTGAGATGCCGCAAAAGGATATCGCGTGGGGAGTCATAACGTTTCTCCATATTGTTTTGATCTGTGCGCTTCTGATAGGAAGTCTGCTATACATCTACCGCTATGCGGCAAAGCACCCGGAGATCAAGCAACGTGCAGTATATCCCTGGCAAAAACGGAAAAAGCGCTGATAAATCACGTTTCGGCCTCCGCATAATTTGCGGAGGCTTTTTTGCGTAAAAAATTCCACTTGCAATGTGCAATCTTTATGTTATAATTTAATTAATCATTCATTTATTCATTTATAATCTTTGATTACACAGTCAATCGACCCGGTACGAGGTATTTATTATGCGCAACAAACTCGACGAACAGGTTGTTTTGGACGCGGCCCTCAAGGTGTTTTCGCAGTACGGCTATAAAAAATCGACGCTGGAGGACATCGCGAACGAGCTGGAGCTGACCACGCCCGCCATCTACGCCTACACCTCCGGCAAGCGCGACCTCTACGAGCAGACCGTCCGTTACGTCATGCTCCGCTGGCAGGCGAGCGTCAAACAGGCGGTCGACGCGCAGCCGACCGCGCGCGCAAAGCTCACGGCGCTGTGCGACAGCGCTCTGTACTACCTGGCGAAGGACGCGGAATTCTGCAGCCTGCTGAAAAACGATCCGACGATCTTCCCCATGTTCCCGACCGTCGACCCATACGAGGAGATCAACGGAGATTCCGTAAAAATGATCGAAAGTATCCTCGCGTTCGGCAGGGAAACCGGCGAATTCCGCAATCTGGACGAGTCGGGCGTCGCCGAGGTGCTGTTCTCCATCTATAAGAACTTCATTATCCACACGTACATCAACTCCGAGGACGACTATACGAGCCGCTATCTGCCCATCACGCTGGGACTGATTCTCAACGGCGTTTTGAACGCATAAGTAAATCCGGCGCGGGTATTTTCGCCGGTCCCAATAGCTTGCCCCGGCGTTTGGCCGGGGTCAAATCCGACTGCAAATCCAACAATCAGCACTGAAAGGAGCAACAAATCATGGTCAAGTATCTGTCCGAAGAATGGCGCGCCGAGGTGGAAAGCAAGCTGAAAGAGCAGCTCACCCCGGAGAAGATGAACAACCTCACCTCATCTATGAACAATGTCTATTTCAACTGCCCGGACGGCGAATCCCATTATTTCTTTGTCGGCTTTAAAGAAGGCGCGATCGACAGCGTTCAGGTCGGCGTCGGCCAGGGCCCGAAAGCGGAGTTCACCATCTCCGGCAACTACGACGTGTTCGCAAGGATCTCCCGCGCGGAGCTCGGGTCTCAAAAGGCGCTGATGGGCGGCATGTTAAAACTCAAGGGCAACATGGTCAAGGCGCTCAAGCTCGCGTCGCTCTCCGACCGGCTCAACAAGATCATCGCAACCATCGAAACCGAGTTCTAAAGAAGGAGGAAAAACTATGTTCGACAAATCAAGCCCGTATTATATCGACTTTCCCGGCCGCATCAAGGCCATTCAGAAGGGCATGGCGGAAGAAAAGCTCGACCTCTACCTCGGCTCGCGGCTGCGCACCATGAGCTGGACGACGGACGCGTTTTTCCCGTGGCGCAGCTTCATCGTCATCCCCGCGGACGGACTGCCGACCGCGTTCACGTTCGTCATCGACGCGGCGCGCGCGGCGGACGACAGCTGGCTGGACGAAGACCACGTGCTCGGCTTTGCGCCCATGGGCGGTCAGGACCAGATCACGCAGATCTCCGATCTCATCAAGGAATATCTCCCGCACGGCGGACGGATCGGCGTGGAAGCCGGCATGTCCAACTACCTGCCGGAAGGATACCTCACCTATTACGAGTACAAAGCGTTCGAAGCGGCGCTGCCGGACTGCACGCTCGTCAACGCGCACGCGATCGTCGACCGTCTGCAGATGATCAAGGACGCGGGCACGATCAATCGCTTCCGCGAAGCTTCCCGCATCGTGGATATCGGCCACGAGGCAGTGCTCGCCGCCCTCAAAAACGGCGGCTGGAAAGGCATGACGGAAACCGAGATCGCGGGCCTTGCCGGTTATGCCATGCGCAAAGCGGGCAGCACCTGGGAATGGTCGTTCACGGGCGGCAACGAGA
>CAYUUB010000072.1:0-8688 GCA_964447725.1 uncultured Oscillospiraceae bacterium | reverse complement strand
GTCGATCGCGCCGAGTCCCATCGGCCCGACCGCCGCCAGCAGCGCCATCTTGCCGTCTTCCGCGATCCCCATGTCGTGCGCGTATTCGCCGTCGCGCGTGTGGTACATGGCGTGGAACGTCGCGACGATACAGCTCATGGGTTCGGCAAGCGAGCCGTAAAAATAAACGTCGCTGTCATACGGCAGCAGGCAGTCCATATGCAGCGTTTCCCACGGGATGTTGACGTACGTCGCGTCCCCGCCGCATTCGGCGAACGAATACCCCGGCGCGGTCAGCGAACCCTTGTAGGAATGCGCGGGCTGGATCACAAACCCGTCGCCCTTTTTGAATTTATGCGCCCAGTTCTTGCCGACTTCGTCGACCACGCCGCAAAATTCGTGCCCGATGATCGTCGGGTGCTCCGCAACGTCGTCCGGCACGCGTTTGTGCGCCGCGCCCTGCGTCAGCGCCTTGTAGCTCGACATGCAAAGGCTGTCCGAAACCACCTTGCAGCGCACGCCGTCGTCCCCGACCGGGCTCAATTCAAACGCTTCCAGGCGAAGGTCGTTCGCGCCGTAAAGGCGCACCGCTTTCGTTTTCATATGATTACTCCCTTATTCCGTTCTCGTGGCCGATCAGCTTCCATGTGCTTTGAATCAGGTTGGAAAACTGCTCGTCCTTCATCTTCTCAATCGTAAATTTCTGCCGCGGCGAGTTGATGTCCTCTCCGCTGATCTGCAGCATGCCGTAACGCTCGCACAGCGCGCGCAGCCGCAGAATCTGCTGCTGCGAATTGCGCGTCGGCATATACGTCACCGCGCGCACGCCCGCCGAATAAATGACCCCGAGCAGCTCGTCGAGGTAGTCGTCCTCGAATTTCTGCGCCTTTTTGTCTCCCGTCACGCTCGCCGTTACGTCGCCGAGGTACGCGTACGCGAGAATTCCGCCGGCCTCGCCCGAAAACCGGACGAATTCGTCCAGCTCCGGACACTCGTCCGAGGCGTCGATGAACACCTTCGGAATGCAGTCTTTCTTGAGCGTCCCCACAAGGTCGTATTCGCCCAGCATGGTTTCATACGCGCCCGCGCCCTCCGGCAGGCTCGCCTTGCCGGCTGCAAGCAGCTTTTTTGCCAGCGCGAGCATGAGGTGCCGTTCCGTCACGCTTCCGCCGTCGCTGTACTGCGAAAGCGGCAGCACGTCCCGTTCGAAGTCGATCGACGCCCCCTTGCCCGCATGCAGCGCGTTGACACGCTCCACCATCGCGCGGTTGCGCGCGTTGCGCTTTTCGCGCCGCGGCGCGAAATACGCCTGCACTTTGGCGATGTTTTCATGCGGCACCGCATGCAGCACCATATAGCTGCAACCCGTCTGATCCGGGTTGTTCGTCCGCCGGCCCTTCAGCGGCGTCTTTTTGAACGACACGCGCGTCTCCACGCCGATGGTCGTCGGTATCCCGACGATCCTCCCCGCCTCGACGAACTCCTCCGCGCCGCCCATGCTGTCGTGGTCCACGATCCCGCAGGTCGCCAGCCCCTCCGCACGCGCGGCATATACCGCCGCCGACGGCGAATATGGCGAAAAGGAATACGTCGTGTGGATATGGTTGTTCACCATGCGCGGATCGACCGGCGGGAACTCCGCCGTCTCCATCGCCCGTTTCAGCGCGGCCAGCCGGTCGTTTTTCTCCGGCGCGTTCAGCGCTTGCAGCAACTCCAAACCGATCATCCGAGCATCACCTGCCCGCCCGTCACGGGGATCGCCTGCCCGGTTTCGTAGGTCTGTTCCACGGCGTAAAAGATGGCTTTCGCAACGTCGCGCGGCAGGCATCCGCGCTTGATCAGCGATTTGGAAAGGTAATGCCGCCTGACGTCCTCGACCGTCCGCGCGCCCGGCACCTTTCCGGCGCGCAAATACTGCACGAACAGCCCGCGCTCCGGGTCGCTCCAGAGCGGCCCGTCGTAATAGTTCCCCGGGCAGACCGCGTTCACCTTGATGTTGTACGGCGCAAGCTCCAGCGCAAAGCTCTGCACCAGCCCGATGCCCCCGAACTTCCCGCCCGCGTAGGCGAAGTTTTTGTTGCTGCCTGAAAGCCCGCTCTTGCTGTTGATCTCGACAATATCGCCCGACCATGCGTTGTCCGCCTCGAACTGCGCGCGCATGATCCTCTGGGCGTATTTTACACAGGTGAAAAACGCCGTGTAATTGATGCTCGTAACAAATTCAAAATCCTTCTTCTCCAGCTCGTCCAGCGAGCCCGCCTTCAGCACGCCCGCGTTGGAAACGAGCAGGTCCAGTCCGCCGAAGCGCTCCACGGTTTGCGCGATCATGTTCGCCACGCTCTCCTCGCTGGAAACGTCGGCTTTTACGGCGAACGCCCGTTCGCCAAGCGACGCCGCAACCGTCTTTGCAGGCGGTTCGTTGAGGTCCGCGATCACGACGTTTGCACCTTCGCGATACAGCTCTTCCGCAATCCCCTTGCCGAACCCCTGCGCGCTGCCGGTCACGATCGCGATCTTCCCGCCGAGCCGGCCGGGCGTTTTCATTCTGCTTTTTACACTTTTGGAAGCGATCCGCTCCCACTTTGCCATGTCAAGCATTCTCTTTCCTCTCCATATATCCGAGCAACCGGCCGTACGCGTCCTCCCAGGCCTGCGTGTGGCGCGGCTCGTACACGCATGGCTCGATCGAGCGGCGCACGACCTCCCGCCCCTCGGCAACGTCCCTGATTTCTCCCAGCGCGATCGCCTGCATGAGTGCGTTTCCCATCGCGCTCCCTTCGTCCGGCCCGGCGACCACGCGCCTGTCCAGCGCGTCCGCCGACATCTGGCACAGCAGCCGGTTCGCGATCCCTCCGCCCGTCATGTTGAGCGTTTCGATCCGTTCGCCTTTCATCTTTTCCAGCCATTCCAGCGCCCAGCGGTATTTCAGCGCCAGGCTTTCGTAAATGCAGCGCGCATACTCGCCTGGCGTTTCCGGCGACTTCTGACCCGTACGTTCGCAGTACCGCACAATCTTGCCGCACATGTCCCCCGCGGAAAAAAACGGTTCGTCGTCCGGATCGACGATCGCGGCAAACGGACTCACCTTCGCCGTCAGCGCGTCGATCTCCTTCCAGTCGTACCGCGCGCCCTGCCGCGCCCACTCCCTGCGGCACTCCTGCGCGATCCACTGCCCCATGATGTTCTTCAGCGGACGGCACCCGCCCTGCACCGTGCCTTCGTTGGAAAAATTCGCTTCGAACACGTCGCCGTTGATCAGCGGAGCGTCCGTCTCCATGCCGAAGAGCGACCACGTCCCGCTCGAACAGAACGCAAAGCTCCCTTCGCCCGGGATCGCCGCCACAGCCGAAGCCGTATCATGCGTGCCAACCGCCGCGAACGGGACGCGCGAAACGCCCAGCTCCTCCGCCACGGTCCCGCGCAGCCTGCCGCGCAGCGTTCCGGCCCGGTCGATCCGCGTAAAGATCTCTTTCGGAATGCCGAGGCGGGAAATCACTTCGAAATCCCAGTCCCCGCTTGTAACGTTGTACAGGTTCGTCGTGGTCGCGTTCGTATATTCGCTTCTCTTTGCGCCCGTCAGGAAATACCCGAGCAGGTCCGGCAGCAGCAGCAGCGTCTCCGCGCGCTTCAGCGCCTCGTCCCCCGCCAGCACGCGGCGGTACAGCTGATAAACCGTGTTGAAATTCATGCTTGCAATGCCGGTTCGCGCAAACATTTCCCGTTTGCCGACGTGCTCCCAGGCGGCCCGCATTTCGACGTCGGTCGCGTCGCGATAGCAGCGCGGGTTACCGAGCAGCGCGCCGTCTTTGCCCAGAAGGCCGTAATCCACGCCCCACGTGTCGATGCCGAAGCTGTCCGGCGCACGCCCCGTCTCCCGCCTGCACGCGGCAAAACCCGTTTTCAGTTTCCGCAGAAGGTTAAAAACGTCCCAGCAATGCCCGTCCGCGCAGGCAACCGGCGCATTCTTAAACCGATGCAGTTCGTTCAGCGACATCCGCTCCCCGTCGAACGTCGCCAGCATTGCGCGCCCGTTCGACGCTCCAAGGTCGAACGCAAGCAGGTTCAGCGGCTTCATTTCATGCCTCCCGCAAGGGATTTTCGATACTTCTCGCTTTCCCAGCCGGCGATGAACGCTTTCGCCCGTTCGCCCATGGTGGAAAGCGTATAACCCTTCTTTGCAATCTGTTCCTGGATAAAGAGCACGGCCGCGAGCGTTTCCGTCAGCACCCGCGCCTGCGCTTCGTTAACGGCAAATGAAAGCCCGCCCGTCGTCAAATCGAGACGCGCCTTCCCTTCCGGCGCGTCTCCTGCGCCGAATTCGAGCGTATCGGCAAAAAACACCATCTGGTCGGGATAGAGCGGTTGTTCCATAAAAAACGAGGCCGTGTAGGTCCTGCCGCGCATCCGTTCGGCGATATAGCGCTCCGGGGTTTTCTCTAGAAACGCTCCGTTTTTCAGGCCGAAATGCGCGGCAAGCAGCGCGTTGAGCGTGTCGTGGATGCGGATGCACGCATCCGCTGTTTCCGCATGGGCAATCACGCCGTGGTTCTGCAAAAACAGCGCTGCGGGCGTTTTTCCCGCCGTATCCTCCACGCGCTTCCGCTCGTTTAAAACAGCAAACGAAAGCCGCGCGCCGGGGTCGATGTAGGGGACGCTTCCCCAGGCAAACGGCGCATCCTTCAGCGCGGCCGATAGGATCGCCTGCATTTCGGCGGCACAGCAGGCAAGGTTTGCATAAACGCTGTGGCTGTGGATCACGAACCGGCCGAGGACCGAATGGAACCCGGCTTCCACCGACGGGCGGAGCCGCGCGACCCCGTCTATCGAAACCGTCGCGTCCCTTGCCGCCTGCGCGCCGGCTTTTTCGACGTCCGCGAACTCTTCCGGCCGGTGCGATCGATAAAACGCGCGCAGCGCGGCGTAGTCCATGACGGCGTACGCCGCGTCGTTCGTAACGTCGCTCAGGCGAAAGCCGGACGCCTTGACCGCCATATGCGTTCCGTCGAGCTTGACGGACGTGTTTCCGCCGCCGCCCTGCACATAGTCCGCACGCGCGCCGACCGATTGCGACAGCCGCGCGTAATCCGCCAGCAGCGCTGCGTTCGTTTCAAAAAAACCCGTCATTGCCGTCCCCTTCATCGTCCGGAGAGCACGTCGCGCTCATAGTCCCTTACGCGGGTAAACCAGTCCGCGCCGGACACGCCGCGCGTCATGCAGTAGTAATCCCAGACCGCGCCGAGCGGAAGCGTCTTCCGCTCCTCCAGCAGGGCCATCCGCTTTGTAAAATCGCCGTCGTATTCCGCTTTTCGGATCGAATCGGCCGGCGCGAGGTACGACAGCAGCATCGCCTTTCTCGCGTTGCGCATGCCGATCGCCCAGGCGGCGACACGGTTGATCGAAGCGTCGAAATAGTCGAGCCCGATGAAAACGCGGCCCTCGTAACCGTTCCAGACAACTTCGTCCATGATGCGCTGCAGCTCGTCGTCGAGCGCGACCACGTGGTCGCTGTCCCATCGTACGCCGCGGGACACATGCAGCAGCACGCGATCCAGGAACTGAAGCGTCGCGCTGATCTTTGCGCTGATGCGTTCCGTCGGATGGAAGTGCCCGGCGTCGAGGCAGTAGACCTTGTTCCGGCTGATTGCGTAGGCCAGCGAATATTCGTGGCTCGCAACGGTGTAGCTCTCCACGCCGATGCCGAATAGTTTGCTCTCCAGCGCGCACGGGACCAGCGATTCGTCCACAGGGTCGTGGAAGATCGCGTCCAGTGATTCCGTCATCCATTCGCGGTGCCGCGCGGTGTCCGCGCAGGTGTCTTTATACCCGTCCGGCATCCAGTAGTTGACGACGCAGGGCTGGCCCAGCCTTTTTGCGAACTCCAGCCCGATTTCGCGGCAGCGTTTGCCGTGTTCCACCCAGAAGCGCCGCGTATCCGCGTTTGCGCTTGAGAGCGAAAAGTTCCCGTCCATCTTCGGGTGCGAAAAAAACGTCGGGTTGAAATCGAGCCCGATCCCGGCCGCCTTCGCCCAGTCGGCCCAGTTTGAAAACTGCTCGATCGTGTACGCGTCGCGATCGACCGCCTTGCCGTTCTTTTCGGCGTAGCAGGCGTGCAGGTTGAGTTTTACTCTGCCGGGGATCAGCGAACGCGCCATGTCGATGTCCGAGCGCAGTTCTTCCGCCGTGCGCGCGCGCCCCGGGTAATTTCCGGTCGCCTGTATGCCGCCGGTGAGCGAGTCCGCCCCGTCGAAGCCGACCACGTCGTCGCCCTGCCAGCAGTGCATGGAGATTGGCGTTTCGTCCGAGCGCAGCATCGCCTGCTCCGTGTCGACTCCAAGTTCCTGAAAAACGTCTTTTGCATATGCGTATCCGTCGAGCACTCTTTTTTCGTTCATCTTCATTATCCCCTGTTTTTGATTGAGTTGTTGCACAAATGTATGTTTCTTGATAAGCTACTTATACAATACCGCCTGTATTTATAGCATTCATTATCCTGTGTTGGCAGGATATAACAAATTCTTGGTATTTTGGAGCGTCGTTATGAAGCTTTCCTATCAAATCGATATGTCGCCCGAGTCGGAATGGCTCGTTGTGTCCGCGGAACCGGAAAACAAGGAGCATCTGCCGTATGTGCAGGAACTCGGGGATTTCAACGCGCGGGAACGATATTTCACGACCCGCGAAGGGCTCCCCTCGTACCTGATCAAGTACACGCTCGCGGGCGAAGGCCGGCTTTTATACGAAGGCCGGGACGAATACCTCCCGCCGGGATATTTCTACTGGATCGACTGCCAGAACCATCAGCACTACAACACCAGCGCGCGGACGCGGCAATGGCGCGTCCTCTGGGTGCATTTTTACGGCGGCGAGAGCGACTATCTTTACAGGAAGTTCCTCGCGGCGAACGGCAACAACATCGGACGGCTTCCGGCCAACAGCACCGTCGTGTCAAACCTCTATGCGCTGCTCGACCTGTATCGCGGCGCGCCCGCGTCCGGCGCGGACGTCCGTGCAGCCGCGCTTCTGGTGCAAATCATGGCCGAATGCATCTATTCCGCCGAATGCAAGCAGGACGACCTGCAATCGCGCTACGTGCGGCAAGTGCAGGACTATATCGGCGCGCACTACCGCGAGCGAATCACGCTGGACGTGCTCGCAAACGAAGTCTCGCTCAACAAATTCTACCTGCAAAAACTTTTCCTGCAGCGGGTCGGGCAGTCGCCGGGAGAATTTTTGACCGGCGTCCGCGTCAACCACGCCAAAGAACTTTTGCGGATGACAAAGATGCCCGTCTCCGCCATCGCGTTTGAAACGGGCATTGAAAACACCAGCTATTTCATCAAGGTTTTTAAATCGCGCGAAAGCGTCACGCCCGCCGGGTTCCGGCGGATCTGGCGGACGGGCAGCGCGGCAAAATAAAATATTCATATGCTTGGCGGGCTGCGGGCGTATGGCGTTTAAAACGCCATACGCCCGTTCTATCGCCGTTTTTTGGTCGTCAGCGCAAAAGTATCTGTGTGCTGGCTGCATACCTTTTCCTGATTTTCTTTCATTATAATGAAATCGATCGAAGGCCGCGGGTTTCGATTCCGTTTGAAACGCGCCGCTTGTATTGGCGATCGTTGGCTCTTCATCACGCCCGGCGGCGCTATCCCGGCGTCGTTCCAGGATTTCCACCGAATCGTTTTTACATGTTCCCAGTTCCATCAAGCTTAGCAAAAACACAACCGGCGACCAACATTTTTTCAGACAAACAAAATCAAACGAAGGAGAGTCAAGCAAATGTATTGCATGAAGTGCGGACGAAAATTGCCGGACGAAGCAAAATTCTGTCTTTACTGCGGCACCGCCGTCACCCCGATTCAGTATGCCGAACCGTCGGTCCCCGCCGGCGAAGAGGCCGCGCCCGCGCCGGAGCCCGAACCCCCGGAAACGCCGGAAGCGCAGGCCGGGCCCGCTACACCGGAAATTGACGTGCCCGCGCCGGAACCGGAAACGCTGGAAGCGCAGCCCGAATCCGTCGCCCCGGAACCGTCTCAAAAACCCGGGCGCAGACTCCCGAAGTGGGTACCGTTTGCGGGCGGCGGCGTCCTGTTGGTTCTGCTCATCGTCGCGCTCATACTGATTTTCCCGCGCAACCGGGACGAAGAACCCGCCGCGGCCGGCACGCCTGTGATTTCCGCAGCCGTCGCCGAACCGACCGCCGAACCCGGAACGATCGATTACAGCGACCTTGAGCTTCCCGACCTGAGCGAAGGAGAAAGCCTGTATGTCGGCGAGATGTCCTTCGAGCAGACGGACCGCGCCGTCATGGCGTTTATCCTTTCCGCGGACGGCTCCGAGATCCACGACCTTACAATTCGTCTTGAAAATCTGCAGCTCGACCTCCCGGAAACGGTTTCCATCAGCGGCCTGACCGTTACCGAAACCTACAACACGAGCTTTGACCGCTACTCCGATCCACTCTGGTTCGGGCCGTCGATGCTCACCGAATTGTATATCAACAAAGACGTCGCCTTCGTGGTGCTGGATTACGTCTATACCTATACGAGCGTGGGCGGCGACGCTTCGTTCACGGAGTTCCCGCTCGGCACCGTATCCGTCGAGCTTACCCGTGTGGCGGGCGGCGAACCCGCCGCGGCGGACGCAAGCGCATCGGACGCAACGGAGCCGGACGCGGCGGAGCCTGCAAGCAGCGGCCCGAACGAAACG
>CAYUUB010000071.1:0-8744 GCA_964447725.1 uncultured Oscillospiraceae bacterium | reverse complement strand
TGAAGGTGACCATGCACTGATACTGGTTCCAGATATTCACCATGCGGTCGAGCTTCTCGTCGCCCGTGCACACCGAAAAACGCGAGAGCAGCCCGCTCCAGTAGTCGGCGAGCGCTTCGAACGCCGCGTCGAACTGCGCGTTTGTGCGATAGCGGCCGACCAGCTCGTCCGCGGGCGCTTTATTGATCACGCCCGGCGAAGAGAATTTTTGTTCGGGCGGGTTCTCGCAGTAGCCGAGCAGGAAGATATAACTTTTGCTTTCGCCGGGTTCGAGACGCACTTTAATATGGTGGCTGCCGATGGGCTGCCAGCCGTGCGCGATGCTGTTGCGGCTCTTTCCCTCGGCGACCGCTTGCGGATGATCGAAACCGCGGTACTCGCCGCAGAAGGCGAGACGGCTCGTGTCGAACCCGTCTACGGACGCGTTGACGGCGAACACCGCGTAGTGGTTGCGGCGCTCGCGGTATTCGCTTTTGTGATAGATGCGCGAGCCTTCGACCTCGACCTCGCCTACGCTGTAGTTGCGCTGGAAATTGGTCATGTCGTCCATGGCGTTCCAGAGGCAGAACTCCACGAAGGAAAAGAGGTCGACTTTCTTGGCCGCGGGGGAATCGTTTTGCAGCGTGACGCGGGTCAGTTCGCAGTTGTCGCCGTTCGGCACGAACGTCTCCTGCCTGGCGCGCAGGCCGTTTTTCGCGCTCTCGATGATCGTGTAGCCAAGACCGTGCCGGCAGAGGTAATCGTCCAAATCGGCGCGAACGGGCTGCCAGCCGACGCTCCAGACGTCGCCGCCGTCGCGCAGGTAAAAATAATGCCCGTTGGAATCGAGCGGAGCGTCGTTGTAGCGGTAGCGCGTCAGCCGCAGGAGCTTCGCGTCCTTATAGAAACAATAGCCGCCGCCGGTGTTGGAAATGAGCCGAAAAAAATCCCGCGAACCAAGGTAGTTGATCCACGGGAGCGGTGTCTTCGGCGTTGTAATCACGTATTCCCGGGCTGCGTCGTCAAAGCGCCCATATTTCATTGTTTTGCCTCCGCGCCGCCGCGCGCCGCCGACCGGCGTGGGATTTCGCCGTTTGTTCCGGTTCTCATGAAGGGCTGCCTCCGTATTATCCGTATAAAATGAAAGTTAAAATTAAAGGTTAAAGTGCGGAAAGCCGGTCCGGCCGTTCCGGGAAGGGAAGGGGAAAACGAAACTCACTCGGCCTTTTCCTGCCGCGTGCATTTGACGCTGCTGCGTTCCTTGAGCTGCAGCGAAAGCGCGATCTTCATCAGGCCGGACTGCGCGGCGGTCTGCAGCGTGTCGCCGGAGTGGATGCGGAATTCCAGCACGTTTACGGCGATGCGCCCGAGACGCTCCTTGAACGCGTGCATGGTGGTGATCGGCGGCTCGATCATTTCGCAGATCTGCACGTCGTCGAAGCCGATGACGGAAACGTCCGCCGGCACGCGGTAGCCGCATTCCTTGAGCGCGCGGATAAACGTCGCCGCGAGCATGTCGTTCTCGGCGAAATACGCTTCCGCGGGCTCGTTGTCCGCTTTGAGCCACGCGATCATGTCGTGATACGCCTTGTCGGGCGAGATGTCGACGTTGACCACCTGCAGCGGCGCGAGGCCGAGGTCT
Organism: uncultured Oscillospiraceae bacterium; assembly: GCA_964447725.1. Taxonomy (GTDB): domain Bacteria; phylum Bacillota; class Clostridia; order Christensenellales; family CAG-138; genus UBA7703. Next base: position 7,123 of record CAYUUB010000071.1, on the reverse strand, counting down.
TTGTGCTCGGCGAGGGAAAGCGTGACGCCGAGTTCGCGGTCGTCGAAGTTGACGATGCGCTGCTTGGAACGCAGGTAACCGATTTTGCGGTGCCCGCAGTCTATGAGGTAGGAAACGGCGGATTTCACGCCGTAGGTGTTGTCGTTGCCGACGCAGTCGAGATACGCGGAAAACAGGAAGTTGTCCACGATCACGACCGGTACGTTGATCAGCCGGTTGAACTGGAAAAACATATTGCGCTGCGGCTCGGTGATGTCGGTGCCGAGCAGGATCACGCCGCACGCGTCGTGCAGGATATGCTTGATCTGCTGGTCCCAGGGCTGGTCCGCGTAAAAATAGTGCACCAGAATCCGGTAACCGTGCTCTTTGGCGACCGCTTCCGCCCCGCGCATGACGAAGTTGGAAAACGTCGTCTGCTCCGCGACGCCGATGCCGGAATAGATCACGAAGCTGATGATGTTTTTCGCCTGCTGCTCCGCCTGGCGGGACTTGGGGGTCACGTACCCGAGCTCGGCGGCGGCGGCCAGAACTTTGTTGCGGGTCTCGGTGCTGACGCCGGGCTTCCCGTTGAGCGCCATGGAAACGGCGGCCGTGGAAATGCCGAGCATATTGGCCAAATCTCTTGCGGTTACGTCTGCCATCGTTTTTTCCTTATTTTCGTACTAAATTTATTTTATTATACAAGTTTTGCGTTAAGAAGTAAAGTTATTTATATAATGAAAAGATTCCGGCAGAAATGAAAAACATTGCTTCTTGACAAATAAGCAGAATCTAGTATGATTGAATTAAGCTAAATAATCAGTGTTCCTCATATTAATAAATTAAATATTAACTTAAACAACGCACGAACAACGCGCAGGAAAGGACTTGGCACGATGGCTGAAATATTCCCGGATATCCCTCGGATCCGCTATGAAGGACCGAAAAGCAAAAACCCGCTGGCGTTTAAATTTTACGATCCCGAACGCATCGTTTACGGCAAACCCATGAAGGAACACCTGCCGTTTTCCATGGCGTGGTGGCACACGCTCTGCAACGCCGGCAGGGACATGTTCGGCGACATCACGGCGGACAAAACCTTCGGTGCGGAAAAGGACGACATGACGCGCGCGTTCCGCAAGGTGGACGCCGGATTCGAGCTGATGACGAAGCTCGGCATCCGATATTTCTGCTTCCACGACGCGGACCTCGCGCCCGAAGCGGACGACATTGGCGAGACCAACCGCAGGCTGGACGAAATCAGCGGCTATATCCTCGAAAAGATGAAGGAGACCGGCATCCGGTGCCTCTGGGGCACGGCGAACATGTTCAACAACCCCCGCTACATGAACGGCGCGGGTTCGAGCAATTCGGCGGACGTGTTCTGCTTCGCCGCGGCGCAGATCAAAAAGGCGCTGGAGCTGACCGTGAAGTTCGGCGGCAGGGGCTACGTGTTCTGGGGCGGCCGCGAAGGGTACGAAACGCTCCTGAACACGGACGTGCTTTTCGAGCAGGAGAACATCGCGCGGCTGATGCATATGGCGGTGGAATACGGCCGGAGCATCGGCTTTACCGGGGATTTCTACATCGAGCCGAAGCCGAAGGAGCCGATGAAGCACCAGTACGACTACGACGCGGCCACGGCCATCGGCTTTCTGCGCCGCTACGGGCTGGACAAGGATTTCAAGCTCAACATCGAGGCCAACCACGCGACGCTCGCGGGGCACACTTTCCAGCACGACCTCCGCATCGGCGGCATGAACGGCATGCTCGGCAGCGTCGACGCCAACCAGGGCGACCTCCTGCTCGGCTGGGACACGGACGAATTCCCCTTCGACGTATACAGCGCCGCGATGTGCATGTACGAGGTGCTCAAAGCGGGCGGGCTGACCGGCGGGTTCAACTTCGACGCGAAGCCGCGCCGCCCGAGCTACACGCCGGAGGACCTGTTCTATTCGTTCATCCTCGGTATGGACACGTTCGCGCTGGGGCTGATCAAGGCCGCCGCGATCATCGAGGACGGGCGCGTCGACGAGTTCGTGCGGGAACGCTACGCAAGCTACCGCTCCGGCCTGGGCGCGAAGATCGCCGCCGGGGAAGCGACGCTGGCGGAGTGCGCCGCGCACGCCTGCGAGCTGAAAAAACCGGAATTGCCGGGGAGCGGCAGGCAGGAATATCTCGAAAGCGTCGTAAACGGCATCCTTTTCGGATGAGGGGGCCTGTATGCTCTGTGGGCGGCGGGAACGCCGCCCGCGGTTTTTGAAAGGCGGAGAGTATGTTTTATATCGGCATCGATCTGGGCACGTCCGCGCTGAAAGCGCTGCTCATGGACCGGGACGGAAAAATAAAAAAGGTCGTTTCCCGCGAATACCCGCTGGAGTTTCCGCACCCCGGCTGGTCCCAGCAGCGCCCGGAGGACTGGAAAAAGGCGCTGTTCTCCGCCGTGCCGGAACTGCTGGAGGGGACCGACGCGCAAAGCGTGGCGGGCATCGGCGTAGGCGGACAGATGCACGGTCTCGTCGTGCTGGACGAAAAGGACGAGGTGATCCGCCCGGCGATCCTCTGGAACGACGGCCGCACCGCGAAACAGACGGACTATCTCAACGACGAAATCGGGCGCGCGCAGCTCTCCGCGTGGACGGGAAACATCGCGTTCGCCGGGTTCACCGCGCCGAAACTGCTCTGGATGCGCGAAAACGAACCGGAGAACTTCAAAAAAATCCGGAAGATCATGCTGCCCAAAGACTATATCGTGTACGTTCTGACGGGCGAACACAGCACGGATTATTCGGACGCTTCCGGCATGCTGCTGCTGGACGTGAAAAACCGCCGCTGGTCGGAGCCGATGCTCGAAGTGTGCGGCGTCACGAAGGAGCAGATGCCGAAACTTTACGAAAGCTACGAGGTCGTCGGCACGCTGCGGCCCGGGGCGGCCGGGGCGCTCGGCCTGCCGCAAAGCGTGAAGGTCTGCGCCGGGGCGGGGGACAACGCCGCCGCCGCGGTCGGCACGGGCACGGTCGGCGAAGGACGCTGCAACATCTCCGTCGGCACGTCCGGCACGGTGTTCATCTCCAGCCGCAGCTTCCGCGTGGACGGGAACAACGCGCTGCACGCGTTCGCGCATGCGGACGGCACCTATCATCTGATGGGCTGCATGCTCTCCGCCGGATCCTGCAGCAAATGGTGGATGGAGGACGTCCTCGGCGCAAACGATTTTGCGTCGCTCGAACGCCCGGTCACGGACGACAGGCTGGGCCGCAACCACGTGTTTTTCCTGCCGTACCTGATGGGGGAGCGTTCGCCGCACAACGACCCCGCCGCGCGCGGCACGCTCACCGGCATGACCATGGACACTTCGCGTGCGGATATCACGCAGGCCGTACTGGAAGGCGTCGCGTTCGCCATCCGCGATTCCGTGGAGGTCGCCAAGACGCTGGGAATCACGCTCACGCGCAGCAAAATCTGCGGCGGCGGCGCGAAAAGCCCGCTCTGGCGGAAGATGTTCGCCGACATCCTGAACATCGAAATCGACACCATCGCGTCCGAACAGGGGCCGGGTCTCGGCGGCGCGATGCTCGCGGCGGTGGCCTGCGGCGAGTACGCCTCGGTCGGGGAGATCGCCGAAAAGCTCGTGAAGGTCGATAAAACGATCCGCCCGGACGCGGAAACCGCCGAAAGGTACGAAGCGCAGTATCAAAAATTCCGGCAGATCTATCCGGCGCTCAAGCCGCTGTTTCCGATCATCGCGTAACGCAAAAACCATCGCTGTCCCAAACGAATGAAAAAAAAGAGGAAAATCGCTTGTTTTTTAAGCGTTTTTCCTCTTTTTTCTGCTGTTATATTACCACAAAACGGGCAAAAATTCAAGACTTGTACGGTCCCGGCGGCGGGGGTATGCTGTTGAGGCAAAGGAGGCGGGGCGAATGGAAAACACGCGTCTGCCGGACGTCGTGCGGAAAATGGAGGAGCATCTGAGCGGCGAGCTTCGCGCCTGCAACTTAAGGACCGCGCGCTACGGGCTGAAACTGAGCGAAACGTCGATCGCCGCGCTTGCGCGGCGGCGTGCGGACGCGCTGCGCGACGCGGGCCGGGTCGAGTTCGGCGAAAGCGCGGTGCCGAAACTGATCGAGGCGTTCTGCGATTCGCCGTACCTTTTGCAGGAAGACTACGAGCGGACGATCGGCGAGCTGACCGAGGCGTTCTATTCGCTGAAAAACGACTCGTTCGACCGGATTGCGGACGACGAACTGATTGAAAAAATGCGCGCGTGCTACGACGCGTACGAAGGCTGTCTGGACGCCGTGACCGGGCTGACGCTCGCCTCGGTCCTGCGGGGCAGACGGCTCGACGACGCGGAGGAGGACGCGGATGAGTGACGCGCTCCTTCCCGCTTTTTTCGAGCGGAACGAATTGGACAAGGATCGGCGGGAAGCGTTCGCCGCGGAATTTTTAACGCTGCTGGCCGAACGCACCGGGCGCTACACCATGGGAGATTCGACCTCCGTGCGCGCGGAAACGGCGGAGCGGCTCGCGCGCGGGATTCTCTGCTGCGTCGGGCTGCATCTGCGTTCGCGCGGCGCAAAGGAAACGGCGGAACGGTCCGTAAAAGCGCTGTACGAGGCGGGCGTGCAGGACGCGCGCCGGCAGGCGCGCCGCGCCAAGCTCCTGCTCCGGCAGGCCGAGGCGAACCGTCCTCCCGTGGAAAACGTCGGCTTTTCCGACACGCTCGCCGCGCTTCCGGCGTTTTTCGAGCGGTACGACGCGGCGTTTTTTGCGCATGAAATCCCCTGCGATATCGATTACCCGCTCTGCAGCCCCGTGCCGGACGAACTGTTCGGCGCGGAATACGTCGCCGAATACCTGCGGCGCTGGAATATGGAGTGCGCGTTCCTGCGGCGATTCGAAGCGCCGCTGCTTTCGCTTTTATATACGCGCCGTTTCGGCGACGCGGGATTGCTGGTCAACCTCTATGCGCCCGTGGCGGAAGCGGCGCTCGGACGGGCGCTTTCCGGCAAACGCGCGCAGGGGCTGTTCGCCGACGAAACCGACCGCGCGCTGATTTACGGGCGCGTCGGCCGCGCGTCCAAAGACGCGGCGCGCAGCGCGCTTCTCGCGGCCGCAGAGCGCGTCTGCGGGGAACTGGGCGTTGCGGGCGGGCGGGACAAGCGTACCTGAAAAACGCCGCGCTCGCGCTCCTGCCGCGCCTGCGCGCCTGCTCTTCGGAGAAAGGGTATCAGGCGATTTTTCCTTCCCGGCCGGGAACGCCGGCCTGAAGCGCCGCTTTGCTTTTTAGGGGGAACGTTGGAGGCGGAGTCTCCAACAACATACCCCTATGTTAAAAAGTTTTTCTGCAGGGGTCACCCCCCTGCACCCCGCCCAAGGGACAAGTCCCTTGGGAATCCCCGGCTTTGCAAGCGCCCTAAAAACGGGTTCTTAGGGCTTGGCCCTAAGCGGTGGTTTGGAGGCGGAGCCTCCAACATAATCCCTGTGTTAAAAGATTCTTTTATAGGGGTTCTCCCCCTGCAAAAAGAATCTTCTTACAGGCAAAAAGCCGCGGCGATTGTGCCGCGGCTTCTGTGCGTCCGTCGTACGTTTTACAGCATGGCCGAACCGGCCGTGACCGCCCAGGTCGCCAGCAGCGCGAGCATCACGGAGCCGACGTACACGCGGCCGGTCTTACGGAATGCGTAGGTCGAGAGGAAGAAGAAAATAATGAACTGCGGGATGATCACGATCAGGAACGAGATGAACGGCCCGCCGAACGTGGACGTAAACAGCAAATCCATGCCCGGCCCGATCCCCGCGAAATACGGGATGTACTCGATCAGGCAGACGAGCAGCAGTCCGCCGATCATCACGAGGCAGCCCTTGAGCCACCAGACCAGCTGCGTGGCGGCGTTGGTGCGGCATTTCGGCAGGCGCATCTGCCCGTAGAGCTTCGCGCCGCCGTTGATGAGGAAGAACACGAGGTAGAACGGCAGGTACACGAAGAACTGCAGGAACCGCTGCCACGTGAAGGGCTTGAGCAGCGGCCAGATGAAGCGGAAATCCAGATCGAACGTCGCGGTAAAGGCCGCCGCATACGCGTACACCGTGGCCACGAGCACGATTGCAAGCAGCGCGGATTTGCCGATGATTTTCCAGGGCAGCTTGTTCGGCGAGGCTTCGCTCGCAAGGCCGAGGTCGTAGAGCGTCGCGCCTTCGCGCCTGCCCGCGCCGCGGCGGAACCAGTAGCGGAGCATGAAAAACGCGATCAGCGCAAGCAGCACGAACCACGTGATCACCCCGTCCCCGATGGGGATACGGAAGACGCTTTCCGGCAGCGGCATGAGCCCGTGGCCGAGCTGCGTGAAAAACGGATACGTCAGCCCGCTGATCACGATTGCGATCAGCGTCGCGCGCCACCACTTTTTACGCGGCATCAGCGTCTGCGGGCGGTCCGGCAGGGGCTGCGCGCAGGGCGCGAAGAATTTCGTTTTCAGCAGCAGCAGCAAAAGCGGCAGCATGGAGGCCAGCGCGGCGAGCGTGGCGGCCAGCGTGAGCGTTTCCTTTGCGAGCGCCGTCTGGTCGGTCGAGGCGATGGGCGCGTCCATGCCGAAGGCCTGCTCGAACCAGTCCACCGCGGTCGCGATCGCGTGCGAATTGATCGTGGTCAGGCGGTGGTTGGAATTCGTGATGAGCTCCATGCGCCGCGCGCTGCCGTCGCTGAACGAACCGTAGGTCGTGTCCCACTCGATCGGCCCGTCCTGATCTGCAAATTCCTTATACCGAAGTTCCGTATTGACGAGGCCGTCCGGTATGGATTCCGAGTAGTCCAGAAAACAGTTGAATTCGTCGTACCGCGCCTGCAGCAGCAGCACGTTGTTGAACGAGATTTCCTCGCTGTCGTAATAGCTCTTCGGGAAGAGCTGGCCGCACTGCAGAACGATCGCCTTATGGTTGGGAAAGCTCGACGCGACGCTCCAGGACGACCACGTCCCCATGGAATGTCCGGTCACGCCGAGATTTTCTTCGTCCACGAACGGCAGCGAGGCGAGGTAGGCGTACATCGTCCGCCCGCCCATCGAGGTGTCGCCCAGCGTGTCGCCCGGCACGTCCGCAAGGTTGGTGAAGAAGTCGTTGGTGTTGAAATTCATCATCAGCA
>CAYUUB010000070.1:0-8765 GCA_964447725.1 uncultured Oscillospiraceae bacterium | reverse complement strand
CCCGGACAATCAGGTCGATTTTAACGCCGGCCTGCGATGCCTTTACCAGTTTGTCGATCATCTTCCTGTCGGCAAGCGAATTCATCTTGGCAATGATATGGCCGCCGCGCCGATACATCTGCATGCAGCGAATCTCGTTGTCGATCAATTCATAAAACTTTTCCCGTATACCGTCGGGTGAAACGTTAAAAACCCGATATTCTTCGCCGGTATAATCCATGCTGAGCTCCCGGAAAAAGAGGATGATATCGTTTGCGATATCTTCGTTGGACGTAAGGATGCCGACGTCTGTATACAGATTTGCGGTTTTTTCATTATAATTCCCTGTCGCAACGTGAGCGGTATGCTGAATGCCTTTCGGTGACATTCGCGTGATCAGAAGAAGCTTCGCGTGCACTTTCATAAAATCTCTTCCGTAGATAACATGGCATCCCGCGTCTTCAAGTTTCGCCGCCCATTCGATATTGTTCTCCTCGTCAAAGCGGGCTTTCAATTCAACCAGGACGGTGACTTCTTTGCCCTTTTCCGCCGCCGCGACAAGGTATTTCACGACTTCCGAATTGTTCGACACGCGGTAAAGCGTCTGCCGGATTGCAATCACCGAATCGTCCAAAACGGCTTCGCGCAGTAAATCCAGAACCGCTTCAAAATTGATATATGGGTGAATGAGCAGGTAATCCTTTAGCCGAATCTGACGGTGAACGCTCTCCCCTTGCTGCAGTCCGGGGGTATAGACGTTCTTGATATCCGTGAAAAAGTACTCCGTGTACCGTTTCGCTTTTGCGGCGTCGATCACTGTCCACATCAGGCTCATGTCCAACGGGCCCACGCGGGTATAAACCTGCTTCTGTGTGAGGCCCAAGCGTCCGGCAAGTTGTTTTGTAAGCTCGCCGGACGCGGGCAGGTTCGTTTCAAGGCGGACGGGCATCAGTCTGCGCCTTTTTTCGAGTATTTTCTGCATCGCGGCGCGGTAGTCCTCTTCACTGCCTGCAATCTCGTCGCCAAGCTCCAAATCGGCATTGCGCGTCACGCGAAACTTGCCGATTTCGATGACCTCCATCTTCGGAAAAATTTCCTGCGCAAAGGCTTTTATACTATCTTCCGCAAGATAATAAACCACCTTGTCCGAATCGAGAAACGCGATTTTAACCGTGGTCTCCGGGAAAAGCATCAGCCCAAGTTTTTCGCTGTTTTTCCGTTTTAGGCGGACTGCTATAAAGACCGCTTTGTTCGGAATATATGGAAAAGGATGTTTTCCGTCGACGATGATCGTCGACAGGATCGGGCGAATTGTTTTTTCAAATTCTCTATGCAGGCTCTCCAGATGGTGCGCAGACAGCTTTTCCGGTTCCAGGCGGCGCACGCCAATCTCGTCAAGCACCGAAAACAGTGCCGATTGGGTCTTATTGTACAACGAAATCATGCCGGCGGTTTTCTTAAATATCTGGTCAAGCTGCTTCTGCGGCGAAAGATTGGTGATATTGTCTTCACTGTCGAGCCCGGCAAGCGACTGGTCAAACAGTCCGCCGACACGAACCATAAAAAATTCATCCAGATTCGAACAGAAGATAGATAAGAACTTGAGCCGTTCCAGAAGCGGATTCTCCGGACGCTGCGCCTCTTCCAGAACCCTGCCGTTGAAGTCAAGCCAGCTGAGTTCCCTGTTTATATATGGAGATGTTGTATTCATATTCAGTTCTCCTGTAAAAAGTCAAACAGAAATCAAGCTGTTTGCCGTATTACTTTATGTTCTTGCGTCATCCGTGCTGGGTTGAATTCCGCTTTGCTCAATAACATCGCAAATATAATACGAGCCTCTATTACTTCTACTTAAATAGTATTGTCCGGCTCTGTTATTGTCAATCTGTATGCGTTACGAAGCATCCGGTTGCTTTTTATATGCGATGAACGCAAACGTTCCGATTGCCCGGAACGCTGAGACCGTCAAAAAACAAGTTTTTTGACGGGATAACCACGTTTTGCCTCTCGTCCTTCGGACTCCCGGGCGGCAAAACATACAAAGAAACCGCCCGAAACGGGCGATCCGTTGCGGCGGTTAAACCGCCGCAGCCGGAATATATGGGTTAAGGGTTGCGACCCTTAACAATCCCTTGGACTTTTTTGACAGGCTGAACGTTCCGATTGCCCGGAACGCTTTCTTCATATCCCTCCCTAAAACATAATAATTTTATTGCGTTAGATCGACGTAAGCGTTTCGTAAAGCAATCGTCAATCCCCGTTCTGTTTTGCGCAACTTATTTTTGCATTTCGAATGATAGGTTGATTCTTCAGCCGCACAACGACCGATTTGCTTCGGAGGACAGCCTTTCTTTGAATTATCGCCGGCATCTTGGCATTGTTCGTCTATTGGGAACGCTTATATTATATTTGGAAACATTCCGGTTGATCTCCTTTGCCCTGCAATGCTATGATTGTTTCGTAAAGAGCAAGTACTTCTCCTCGTTTGAATTCGGTGATTGAAAATGGCAAAGGAAACCACGGCCCATGTAAAATCGATCGAGCGGGCATTCCTGCTGGTGGACGCGCTGGCGGAAGAACCGCGGGAACATTCGCTCACCGAGCTTTCCAGAAAGCTCGGCTGGCCGAAGAGCACCGTGCACGGCGTATTGTCCACTCTTGTTCAGTACCGGTACGCGGAGCAATCAGAGGAGACCGGCCGCTATCGGCTGGGTATCCGCTTCTTTGAGCTCGGCAACAAGGTCGGCAAGATGTGGGACATCCGTTCGATCGCAAAACCGTACATGCAAAAGCTCAACGCCGAACTCGGCGAAATGGTACAACTCGGCACAGAGGATCACGGTGAAATGCTGTACTTGGAAAAGCTGGATTCCACACACCTGATCCGCATCGTATCCGAGATCGGCGGACGGCTGCCGATCCACTGCACGGGACTTGGCAAGGCCATGCTTGCATATATGCCGCCGCTCAAGGTCAAGAAGATCATCCGCGAGCACGGGTTGACGTCCTACACGGCGAACACCATTACGCAGCCCGCCGCGCTGGAGCGCGAACTGCAAAGCATCCGCGAACGAGGTTACGCCATCGACGACGGCGAGATCATGCTTGGACTGCGTTGCATCGCGGCACCGATCTTCGACGGCAAAGGCCAGGTGAGATACGCGCTGAGCGTATCCGGCATGCAGGGTAATCTCGAAGGCGCAAAGCTGGAGCACGTCAAGAACCGCCTCGTCAAAGCCGCGGCGGCCATTACGCAAGAGCTGAAGCGCACCAGCGTATAATTCACTTAATCATTCGTAACCCGTATCTGAACGTATGGATGTGCCGTTGGAATCCCATCTTCGGATTTTCATATACTGTTTTTGTTTTAAAAGGAGGCTGAACACAAAATGGAAAAAAGACCGGAAATTGCAAACTCTATTTTAACCGGGGATTATCAGACGAATTATCACGACGTTGGAAACGGCTTCCCGCTGATCATGCTGCACGGCTCCGGCCCGGGCGTATCCGCATGGGCAAACTGGAACAAGCTGTTTCCCCTGCTTTCGGGCGAGCATCATATCTACGCGCCGGACCTTGTCGGTTTCGGCTATACGGACCGTCCCGCAGGCATAACCTACAACATGGACGTCTGGGTCAAACAGACCGTCGATTTTATGGACGCGCTGAAAATCGAGCAGGCCGACATCATCGGCAATTCGTTCGGCGGCGCGCTGGCGCTGGCGCTGGCGATCTTCCACCCCGAACGCGTGAGAAAGCTTGTTTTAATGGGCAGCATGGGCGTCACGTTCCCGCTCACCTACGGGCTCGACCGCGTCTGGGGCTACAAGCCGTCCCTGACCAACATGCAGGAGCTCATCGGCATCTTCGCCTATAACCGCAAAATGATGCCGCCGGAACTTGCGCAGGGGCGCTATGAAGGCAGCATCCAGCCGGGATTTCAGGAGAGCTTTTCCTCCATGTTCCCGGAGCCGCGACAGGACGGCGTAGAAGCCATGGCGCAGATTGAGATCTATCTCAAGGAAGTCCGGCATCAAACGCTGATCGTACACGGCCGCGAAGACCGGGTTATCCCGCTTTCCGCTTCCATGAAGCTGATCCAGGTGCTCGAAAACGCACAGTTGCACGTATTTGGCAAATGCGGGCACTGGACGCAGATTGAACGCACGCAGGAATTCGCGGCGATCGTGCATAGTTTCCTGACGCTCGATCCGCCGTATGCAAAAGCGTGATCGTTATGGAACGCTTCATTGAGCTCTGCGCGGAGAAGCTGGAACAGGCCGAGCGGCTGCGCACCCCGGTTTCGCCGCTGTCGAAGGACTATCCTGCGCTCACGGTCGACGACGCATACGCCGTTCAGGCGGTCAACGTCAGCAGGCTTCTCTCGCACGGCGCAAAGATCACCGGCAAGAAAATCGGCCTGACTTCACCTGGCATGCAGCAGCTTCTTGGCGTAAACGAACCGGATTACGGGCATTTGTTCAGTTTTATGGAGTGTAAGTACAATGTCCCGTCCAAAGAACTGATTCAGCCCAAGATCGAAGCGGAAATCGCCTTTGTGCTGAAGGAAGACCTCCCGGACCGCGAAGTAACGCTCGAAGACGTGAAAAACGCCACGGCGTACGTCGTCGCCGCGTTTGAAATCGTCGACAGCCGCGTTGCGGACTGGAAGATCAAGCTCGTGGATACCATTGCGGACAACGCTTCGTCCGCGCGGTATGTGCTGGGCGATATCAGGCTCCCCATAGACGAGGTGAATTTGTCCGCCGTCACGATGAAAATGGAAAAGGACGGCGAAGGATTGGTGAGCGAAGGCAGCGGCGCGGCCGTGATGGGTGATCCCGCGGTTGCGGTCGCATGGCTGGCAAACTGTATGCGCCGTTACGGCGCACCGCTCAAGAAGGGCGAAATCCTGTTATCCGGCGCGTTCTGCGCCGCACTGCCCGCACAGAAGGGCGACGCATTCAAAGCAACTTTTTCACAGCTTGGCACGGTAACTGCCCGTTTCGTGTAAGCAACAACGAACTTCTCCGACAACGAACCACGCTTCCTCTCAAGCGCCGCGAAACCAGCGCGGCAGGCAGGTTTATTTATTATACCTAAAAACAAGGCAGGTGACGAATTTGAACAAGATTAAAGTAGCCGTAATCGGGCCGGGAAACATCGGCAGCGATTTGATGTATAAAATCATGCGCAGCGACTATCTGGAGATGGCGATGATGGCGGGCATCGTGGAATCCGAAGGAATTCGCCGTGCGGCGGGCTTCGGCGTTCCCGTTTCGATCCAAGGGGTTTCGGCGGTCGTGCGAAACCCTGAAATCAAAATCGCTTTCGACGCAACCAGCGCCGGTGCGCACGAGAAGATCAATGCGCCCGCGCTGAAAAAGGCCGGCATCATCGCGGTCGACCTCACGCCCGCCGCCGTCGGACCGTACTGCGTACCCAGCGTAAACCTTGAAGGCCTGAAAACGAAAACAAACATCAACATGGTGACTTGCGGCGGCCAGGCGACCATACCCATCGTCAACGCGATCCATCGCGTCGCGGGCGCAGAGTACGCCGAAATCGTCGCGGCGATTGCATCGAAAAGCGCCGGGCCCGGCACGCGCGCCAATATGGACGAATTCACCGAAACGACGAGCCGCGCGCTGGAAGTCGTCGGCAAGGCGGAAAAAGGAAAAGCCATCATCGTACTCAACCCCGCCGAACCGCCGATCAACATGACGGACACCGTGATGGTGCGCGTGAAGGACAGAACCGTCCCGTTTGAAACGATCCGCAATTCCATATTGCAGATGGTCGAACAGGTTCAGAAATACGTTCCGGGCTACCGCCTGCGCGTTCCGCCGCAGATGGACGGCGACAAGGTGTCCACCGTCGTGCAGGTGCAGGGTCAGGGAGACTTCCTGCCCACCTACGCAGGCAATCTCGATATCATCAACGCCGCGGCGATCGCGGCCGCGGAAGCAATCGCACAGGAACTGCTTAAGGGAGGCGACGGAAAATGAAGCTGCAGATTGTCGACGCTACTTTGCGGGACGGCAGCCACGCCGTACGCCATTCTTTCACCGCCGGACAGGCGCGCGAGATCGCTGGCCGGTTGGATGGCTGCAACGTACCGATCATCGAGGTCAGCCACGGCGACGGGCTTGGCGGGTCCAGTTATACCTACGGTTTCTCCAAAGAAGACCCGTTTTCGCTGATCGCCGCTGCCGCCGGAGCCGTGAAGCAGGCAAAAATCTCCGTTTTACTCCTGCCGGGTATCGGCACCATTGCGGATCTGTCCCGTGCAAAGGACTGCGGCGCGTCGATCGTCCGCGTCGCCACGCACGTCACGGAAGCGGACATCAGCGCACAGCATATCGAAGCGGCAAAATCCATGGGGCTTATGGCCGTCGGATTTCTGATGATGGTTCATATGCTTGATCCGGACGGCATTGCCGAGCAGGCGAAAAAGATGGAATCCTACGGCGCCGACTATATCAACCTTGCGGATTCTGCCGGCGCGCTGTTGCCGGAGCAGGTGACGGAGCGGATACAAGCCGTCCGCGCAGCGGTGAAAATCCCAGTCGGTTTCCATGCGCACAACAATCTCAGTCTCGCCGTCGCCAATTCGCTCGCCGCAATCGACGCGGGCGCAGGCTATATCGACGCAACCCTGCGCGGCCTTGGCGCCGGGGCGGGCAATACGCAGATCGAGGTGCTCGCGGGCGTTCTGCAGCGCAAGGGAATCGAAACGGGGCTGGATTTCTACGGGCTCATTGACGCTTCCGAGCAGGCGGTCGCTCCGATCATGCTCCGGCCGCAGATCATCGACAACGGTTCGCTCATGCTCGGCTACGCGGGCGTATACTCCAGCTTCCTGCTGCATGTTTACAACGCCGCGGAAAAATATCATCTGGAACCACGGGACATCCTCGTTGAAGTCGGCAAACGCAAGATGGTCGGCGGTCAGGAGGACCTGATCCTCGACGTCGCGTACAGCCTGAAAAAGGCGCAACAGGCCTGATTTATGAAACCGTCCGTTGCTTACAGGATAACGCTCGCCTCCGGAGAAACGTTCCCCTGCAAAGAGGAGGATCGATCGAACGGAATCGTACTGCTCTGCTGCATTCGCCCGACAAGCGACCTGACTCTGGCTCCCGCTGACGACACATAAAGAAACAGGCTGTACAAGCCTGAAACATTTGGCCATCTTGTCGGCCACAAAATAGAAAAGGAGAGATAAACACCATGGCACTTAATCAAACCCTGAGACCCGGCCTGATTCAGCTGCGTGTGCTGGATCTTGACAAAACGCTGGACTTCTACAAGAATGTTCTCGGCCTGGACGAAGTGACGCGCACGTCCGACGGGCGCGTCTGTCTCAAAACCTACGACGAATTCGACCATCATTCCGTCACCCTGCGGCTTGCGGACGAAGCCGGCCTGGATTCCGTCGCCTTCAAGGTGGATTCCGAAGAAACGCTGGACAGGATGGCAAAGGAAACCGAAGCCTTCGGCTATCCTGTCGAAGAGGTCCCCGCAAACTCCGACCAGCCCGGCTTTGGCCGTCGAATCCGCTTCAAAATTTCGACCGGCCATACGTTCGAGCTCTACGCAACCGTCGATCTCGCGGAAAAGCACCCCGGCCTGATCAATCCGGACATCTGGAACGAAGCGCCGCGCGGCATGGGCGTGATCCGGCTGGATCACTTCCTGCTCTACGGCCCCAACATTGCGGAAGCCGAACGGTTCTGCACCGACGTGCTTAAAATGTACGTTCCGGAGGTCTGCAACCTTCCCGACGGCAACCGTCTTGCGACCTGGATCACCGGCAACAACAAGCCGCACGATCTCGCGTTTGTGGAATATCCCAAACCCGGCAAGATCCATCATGTTGGTTTCCTGCTGCAGGATTGGAACCATGTCGGGCAGGCCGCAGATCTGATCGCCATCAACCGGCTGAAAAAGGATATCGGCCCGACGCGCCATGCGATCACGCGCGGCCAGACCATCTATTTCTGGGAACCGTCCGGCAACCGTATCGAAGTCTACGCCGGCGGATACACCGCCTCTCCGGACAATCCGCAGCGCGTTTGGGATTCCGACCACCTCAGCCGCGGCCTGTTCTACTATGAAGGCGAAATGATTCCAAGCTTCCTGGAAATCGTGACCTGACCCACACCTTCTCCGGGTCGTCGCGAACATGTAATGCCTCCCGACGCGGCGCAAAGCCCGAAGGAGCGACATTGCAAAAAAGCCTCCCCGTCGCCGAATTGATTCCGGCCCGGGGAGGTTTTCTTTTGGATGGGTTTTCCCATAGTCTTTGAGCCCTGACTCCGACTGACTTTGCCCGAAAATTGGGAGTTTCGTTTCTTCTTATATCCAGCTTTCGGGGCTTCGTACAATTGTCGGCAGTTGTCTTTTGTTTGTCTCTTACGCGCCGCGCATAGAGAGCGTGAAGGAAAACCGCATGTCCTCCCCGAACCACTGCGGGAAATTCGTCCCCCAGCGGTTATTGCACAGCAGAAACCAGAACCCTTCGCGCAGATTTCCGAAATCGTCACTTACGTCATAGAGGTACCGTCCGCCGACGCTCACCAGCGGCGAATCAAGCGGCGTAATGGACAGTCGCTCCGTAGCACTGTCGCAAATCAACCGTTCTACCGCGTGCAGTTTCCGGTTCCCGCCGGAAACGACGCTCAGCGGTGAAATCGGCAAGCCATGCTTCACAAGCATCCATCGGTTCGGATTCTCCGGCGCAAGGTCCATCTGCAGCCAGAGCGCCTCCGGACTGCGGATCG
>CAYUUB010000069.1:0-8803 GCA_964447725.1 uncultured Oscillospiraceae bacterium | reverse complement strand
GGACTTAAAATCCGTCGGCGAAAGCTTGGGGGTTCAAATCCCCCCGGCCGCACCAGCAAAAAGAGCCGATAAACTCTAGCGTTATCGGCTCTTTTTGTTTTGCCAAGAACACGCTTTTAAACGCTTTGTCGTGGCGCCTTCCAAGGTTTTATGCTAAAATCACTTTAGTGCATATCAATCAATGATAAGGTATACGAAAACGACATGGACAGAAATTCGGGGAAAGCGTCGACGAGCACGCTGTGGGCGCGATTGTTCAAAGCTCCATCCATCCGGAGTTATCTGGCTGCAAACGCCGGCGGACTGGAGCTACCGGTTTTTTCGGAGTATATTTCCGAACTCTGCCGGGAAAAGGGCGAAGTGCCGGAGCATATCATCCGGCGCGCAGGACTGGAACGCTCCTTTGGCCATCAGCTCTTTCGCGGCGCCAGAAATCCGTCCCGCGACACCGTGCTGCAGCTTGCCTTCGGATTCCGCTCGGACGTCGAAGAGGCGCAGACGCTTTTGCGTCACGCCGGGCAAAGTCAGCTGTACCCGCGCATCCGACGGGACGCGACGATCTGCTACTGCCTGAAAAACGGATGCAGTCTGATGGAGACGCAATACGTGCTGGCCGACCTCGCGTTGCCGGCCATCGGAGGCGCCGGGAAATGAACAGGGCGGAACAAATCGCGGAAGAACTGAAGCTTACATTTTCGGAGTCTCCGTATCCCGCGGAGTTTCTGGAACAATACGACCAACTCGAATGTTTTTCGCACAGCCGCGGCACGGAGACGTTTCTTGTCCGCGAAAAATGCAGCGGCGACCTGTACGTTGCAAAATGTTTCGATAAATCTGCGTGTGTGGAGATCCATGAAAGCGAAATCCTCCTTCGGCTCCGCCACAACGGGCTTCCCGCCTATGCCGCGTCCTATGAAAACGCCCGTGTCAGCGTGACCGTCCGCGAATACGTGGCGGGCGTGCCCCTCGACCTCTTTGTGAGGCAAAACAGGATCTCCGAACAGCAGGCGATCCAAATCTGCGTTCAGCTCTGCGATATCCTGCGTTATCTGCACGATCAGGAAAATCCGGTCATACACCGCGACGTCAAGCCGCAAAACGTCATCGTCCGCCCGGACGGCACCGTTGCACTCATCGATTTCGATATCGCGCGGCGATACAGCGACGGCGCGGAAACCGACACGCAGTTTTTCGGAACGCGGACCTACGCCCCGCCGGAACAATATGGATTTTCGCAGACCGACTGCCGGACGGACATCTATTCCCTCGGCGTGCTGCTTCGCTTCCTTTTGACCGGCAACGAAAAAGAACTGCCGGACAAGCCGCTTTCGAAACATATGAAACGCATCGTCGGACGCTGTACCGCTTTTGCGCCGAAGGACAGGTTTGCAAACGCCGCCGCCGTAAAAAATGCGCTGTTGCGGGCGGACGGACGGCGCAGGGAAAAGATCGCCCTGTCGCTTTCCTTCGCGGCGGTAGCCCTCGGGTTCCTCTGCGCCGGCTTTGCAGCCGGGCGTTATACTTCGTTTTTCGCACCGGAAGCAGCGGCCGAAGCGGTTGCATTCAATGAACCGCTCATCGAAGAAGCCGCCCGCGCGCAGCTCGGAAAATCCGAAGGCGAACCGATGACCGCGGCGGAACTCGAAACGATCCGCGCGCTGTATATCTTCGGTACGGAGGTTGCCGCAACGCGCGAGCCCTTTGAAAACAGGTCCACCGAAAATGCGCCCCGCGGCGACATCGTTTCGCTCGACGACCTGAAGCTGATGCCGAATATCGAGGAACTGTTGATCGCATATCAGGACCTCGAAGACATCTCCGGCATCGTTGGGCTGAAAAATCCGGTCAGCATCAGTTTTGCGCATACGCGGGTATCCGACGTTTCCGCGCTTTCCGATCAGAAATCGCTTTTGAGCCTGAGCCTCTATGGCACGAATGTGAGTGACGTATCCTGCCTGGACGCCTGCGGCCGGCTGGAGTATCTGGAGCTTGGCAGGACGCTCGTAACTTCGCCGGATGCGTTCGGAGGAGCCGGTACGGTGACGGAGCTTTCCCTGATTGGCCTGAGGTTCGATACGCTCGACGGAATCGAGCGGTTCACGTATCTGGAAACGTTAAACCTATCGAACGCGGAAATCGGCTCCGTCGACGCGCTGAAAAAGCTGCCGTCGCTGAGCGTAGTTTATGCAGGCGGGACGCTGGTTGAACGGCTCGCTGAGCTGTTCGCCGGAACGGACGTATCGGTCGTCGTCGGCTGAACATCCGGAATATTTATTGATGTGGGCTGCCAGCCCACCTTTTTTGATCCCCGGTTTTATATAATAATGATGTTTAGGCGCAAATTCACTTAAAAGCATGTCCAGCTAAAATGCCGCCCTGCAAACGCTGCGACCGGTCGAAAAATCTGCAAAACAGACGCCGAACGTTGGATAAAACGACTCGCACGGAGGAAATATGGAACGAAAATCGAAAAAAAAGAAAAGGCCCTTGCTTGCGGTACTGCTCGTTGTCCTTGCCCTCATCGTCCTGATACCGGTCGCTCTGTACGCCTATCTGTCGTACGACCATTTCCATATCGGCGACATGCGCGCGGCCTGCGATCCCGACGCGCCCTACGCCGGCGAAGCTGTCTATTCGGCCGACGGCGACGTGGAACTCCCCCTCAAGGCCGAGGACCTCTACTGGCTGGCAGACGAATACGACCTGCTGGATTCTCTGGACATTCCGACCGTCGAGTGTGTAAACTTTGCCGTGGACATCGGAGACGACGCGCTGACGCTGTATGCCGACGTACGGTATTTGGGTTTTCTTCCGGTCCCGCTCAAGGCCGAACTTTCCGTTGAAACCAGCGACGCGCTGTACGTATCCATCGAGAGCGTGAAAATCGGGAAATGGATCGACGTCCCCGTCAAGACGCTCGAAAAATATGGAGTGGACAGCGATTATGAAATCTCGCTCGACGACCTGCTCGAGGATACGCAAATCCAGTCGCTGCGTTTCGAAGCCGGGCAGTTCGTAGTCGTCGTGCCCTTTTTGAACGACTTCAGCCAATATTTCAAACCCGATATGACCGCCGACACACTGTTGCTTTACGGCGCAGATGAGGACGACGGCGCAGTCGTTTCCGCGTCCACCTGCTATCGTACGGAAAGCGCAAGCGAGCAGAAACGAATCGTACGCGAGTACGTTGCCGCCGCGAAACAGCCGGTCGAAGCCCTGACGCGCCTGCTCGCCCTTTGCGACGCCGACGCAGCCGCGAACGCGATTGAAGCGCTGGACCCTGTTTCCGCCCATTTCCTGCTGCCCGCTTCCGTTTCCGATATCGCCTCCTGCCGGGAAACCTATATCGGAACGATCGCAGATTACAACCGCATGCTTGAAACCCTTCTGAACACGCTCCGCGATAAGTATAAAGCGCTCGAAATCGAACTGACACGCAACGCGTACGTGGACGCGGCCACCGGCGAAACGCTGTCGCTCTCCGCGCTATGCCCGCAACTCGGGCTCACAGACGAGCAGTGCCATCCCGTCCTGCTGATTGCGACCGAGCCGCTGAAGGCGCCGTCCACCGCCGATCTGCCGTTGTTTTCGGAGATTCCCAAAAGCCGAGGCCTGAAACTCGATATGGCGCTGGATTATATGAGTTACGATATCGGCGTCATGCTTTCGATGCCGGACGGCTCGACCGCGATGCTGTATTATGCGTCTACGGGGGAAATGGTCGTGCAATGCCTGCCGGAGGCGACCGCAGAGAGCATCTTTGCGCAATACCGCGTGCCGAAACTGTTCAATCTGGATACCGCCGTCTACGCAGCCCTTCGCGTAAAGCACGACGCGCCCGCTACCGATCTATCCAGGTATATCGTATTCCTGCCCTGGGATATCGAAACGACCTGGAGCGCAAAAAACAAATAAACCGCGCCGGACGTGATTCAGGTGCTACCGCCAAGCGCTTTTTCGGTAATTCACGGCATCGGTCGTCCCGGGCAGCAACGCAACTTTCGTTCATCCCGCCGCGGTCGGCGCCGTAGAATTTTTTGCCGCCACATAAGCAGGCTTCATATGGTATAATCGCTTTTAGCGACGCTGAGGCTAATGCTCGAAATCTGCATTGCGATCACCCGACGGCCGGAGCACGCTTGAAAGGCACTGTATGAAAAGGGGATTGTTGCTTTACGGCATGAATTGCACGGTCGACATCTGGGACGGACTGAACGACGCGTTTTCCGGCTTTGATGTGGACTTTGTAACATATCCGCACGAAATAACGCGGAACGCACACCGCGTTTCGGATATTACAAAGTGGGTATACGAGACATACGGAGATGAGCATTTCGACTTTTTGCTCGGACACAGCATGGGCGGCATCATCGCCCTCGAGCTTGCTTCCAAATATAAATTTGACTGTGAGGCGGTCGTTTTTATAGAGTCGAACCTGCGTCCGGCAAAAAAATTCTATCGGAATCTTATGATGCCCGGCAATATGCGCACGTTCGGCGACTACGTAAAATCCATGCTGCAAAGCGAAGCGCCTTTCTATGGGGACGACTTAAAGTCTTCCTTGCAGCAAAATTTTGACTTCACGCCATATCTGTATGGGATAAAAGGAAGCATATTCGGTATCTATGGCGACAGGGGTGTTGCAAATTACAGCGGGCGCATCTCCGATTTGTGTCTGGATAAAGCCGCGGAAGAAAAAATCGGCTTCCGGTTCGTCGGCAACGCCTGTCATATGCCTATGATAGAGAACCCTACGGAACTGGCGGCCATCATTCGTCGGTGCATAGCCGGGGACAACGAAAACAACTAATTCGCAACGCGCATGAAAAGAGCCCGGCGGGCTCTTTTCATTGCACTTGATCGATCCTTAATGATGGAACAGCCGGATACCGGTAAACGCCATTGCGATGCCGTATCGATCGCACGCCGCAATCACGTCCGCATCACGAACGGAACCGCCCGGCTGGGCGACGTAGCTTGCTCCGCTCATCCGTCCGCGCTCGATGCTGTCCGAAAACGGGAAAAACGCGTCGCTGCCCAGCGAAACGCCGGAGATTCCGGAAAGATATTCCCGCTTCTCGCTTTCGCTCAGCGCTTCTGGCCGCTTTGAAAAGTACCTTTGCCACACGCCGTCGGCAAGGACGTCTTCTTCGTTACGGTTGATGTACGCGTCCACCGCATTGTCGCGTTCGGCCCGCCGGATGTCCGGCAGAAACGGCAGGGCAAGCACCTTTTCATGGAGGCGGAGCTGCCAGGTGTCCGCCTTTGTCCCCGCAAGCCGCGTGCAGTGGATGCGGGACTGCTGCCCCGCGCCGACGCCGATGGCCTGCCCGTCCGCGGCAAAGCAAACCGAGTTGGACTGCGTGTATTTCAGCGTGATCAGCGATACGATCAGGTCGCGCTTCGCGCTTTCGGGAAGCGCGTCCTCTTTTGTAACGATGTTCTTCAGGCAGGTTCCGTCGATCTTCGCGTCGTTTCGCCGCTGTTCGAATGTCACGCCGAACACCTGCTTGGTCTCCGTCAGCGGCGGATCGTAATCCACATCGATTCGAATGACGTTATACGTGCCTTTGCGTTTTTGCTTCAGCAGTTCCAACGCGGCGGACGTGTAGCCGGGCGCGATCACCCCGTCCGACACTTCGCGCAGCAGAATCCGCGCCGTCGTCTCGTCGCAGGTATCGCTCAGCGCGGCGAAATCGCCGTAGGAGCTCAGCCGGTCGGTGCCCCTTGCGCGCGCATACGCGCAGGCGACCGGCGAATCGTCCAGGCCTTCGATATCGTCCACGAAGCACGCCCGTTTCAGCGGTTCCGGCAGAATTTTTCCGACGGACGCGGAGGTCGGGCTGACGTGCTTGAAGGATGCCGCAGCGGGTCCCTTCAGCGCTTCTTTAAGTTCTCGCACCAGTTGCCAACTATTGAGCGCATCCAGAAAGTTGATGTAACCCGGTCGGCCGTTCAGGATCTGAACGGGAAGGTCTTTCCCGCTCCCGAGATAGATTTTAGCCGGTTTCTGATTTGGGTTGCATCCGTATTTGAGTTCGAATTCCTTCATCGTTTCAGTCTCCCAGCCGCTTGTTTTTCAAAACGCTTGTGAATTTCCCGCTTGCCATGTCGGTATAACGCACGTACAGCGAAACCTTGTTCGCTTCGTCCAGGCTGCGCCAGATCGACTCCGCAAACGCCACGCAGTCCGGATCGATTTTTACGCTCCGCGGCCCGCCGGCAAACGACGGGATCGGCTCGCCGTCCGTTTCATACGTGTGGATCAGCCGTCCGGCGCCGTCCTCCGGTTCATAGCGCCAGTATGCATGCTCGCAGCGGTCGCCGTCCGGCTCCCTGCGCAGAATACCCATTCGATATGTCCCGAACGGCTCGATTATGCCGCTGATGCGCGGCGTGTAGTTCGGCGCGTCCGGTTCGTAGCGGCGCGTATCGAGCGCCGCCTCAAACGACTTGCCCTCTTCTATAAACGCGCAGACCGTGTCCGTCTGGTCGCCGTTGGTCACGACGATATTGCCCCTGCAGACGCGCACTGGCGAATAAATGATCAGCGAAGGGTCTTCTACCCTGCTCTTGTCGAACGGGTAGATCGCCAGCGCGTCGCCCTCCTCGCGGAACACGCGGTTGCGGCTGTTTTCGCTCCGTCCCATGATGAAATAAGCGATCACCGACCATCCCGCACAATGTCCGATCAGCACGCCGCGTCCGGGATATGGATTGCCTTTGATCAGCGTTTCGATCGTCTTCATTTCGCCTCTCCTATTCCGGCCGGTACGAATGTTTTCCCGTCGAACTCCCAGATTTCGCGGAAACCGCAGTCCAGCGCGAGCCGCTCCGCCTGATCGAACGCGCAAACGATGGCGTCCGCGCTGTGCGCGTCCGACGAGATCGTAATTCTGCCGCCCAGCATATGGACCGCCTCAATTAATTCGCGCGAAGGGTACGGCGTCGTACGGCATCCGCGGGAGATCGCGCCGGTGTTGATTTCAAAAATCTTGTCCGCCTTTACAAGCGTTTCCAGCGCTTCCATCGCCGCCGAGCGGTAGACGGGCGAGTCCGTAAGAAAAAAATGATACTGTTCGTCGAACTTGGTGATCAGGTCGAAATGTCCGATGATGTCCACTTTTTCAATCGCGGCAAGTACGGCGTACTGCGCAAAATACATCTTTGCCGCCGCGTCCGCATTCCCGCCGAACTGCTCGCCGAGATAGCGCCACGTCGCTTCCGGGCTGTGGTCGACATTGATGACGGAGCCCGCAATCGGGATGTGGTGGATCGACCCGATGATATAATCGTACTCGGCGGACGGCATTTCGGACAGCAGGTCCCATTCCAGCCCGCAGTAAACGTCGATCTGTCCGGCATACGCTTTTTTCAGCCGCTGCACTTCCGCCCGGTAGTCCGCCAGGTATTCCGCCGGAATCGTCCAGTCGTTTGGAAAGGGAAGCGGGCTGTGCCCGCTGAACCCGACGGACGTCAGCCCTGCGGATATTGCCGCACGCACCATGTCTTCGAGCTTGTTTCGCCCGTCGTCGCGGACGGAATGGGTATGCAGGTTCTGGGTTATCATTCGATCATTTTCTCCTGTTTCACTTTATGGTCGATGACGTGACGGGCCGCCATCTCGCGCCTGATATCGTCCAGTCCGATGCCCGTCTCGATCATCAGCACCATAACATGATACATCAGATCGCCGATTTCATAAACCGTGTTGGCCCGGTCTCCGTCCTTGGCGGAGATGATGACCTCGGTCGTTTCCTCGCCGACTTTTTTGAGAATCTTATCCAGCCCCTTCTCAAAGAGGTACGTCGTATAGCTGCCTTCCTTCGGGTTTTCCTTCCTGCCACGCAGCATCTCCATCAAATCTTTATACTGGAACGCAGGCGGCTCGCCGCCCGTAAAAATCACTTCGTTAAAGCAGGAGTCCGTCCCCAGATGGCAGGCCGGGCCGTCCTTTTTTACCTCGACGACCAGCGCGTCGCGGTCGCAGTCCGCCGTGATGGAGACGATGTGCTGGTAGTTGCCGCTGGTTTCGCCTTTCAGCCAAAGCTCCTGCCGCGAGCGCGACCAAAAACAGGACAGGCCCTTTTCCATCGAAAGCTTCAGGCTCTCCTCGTTCATATAGGCGAGCGTAAGCACTTTTTTCGTTTCCGTATCGACGACGATTGCGGGGATCAGCCCTTTTTCGTCAAATTTCAGCGTTGCCATATCAAACACCGTGCGTTTACCTCCGTACCGTGATGCCCGCGTCCGCGAGCGCGTCCTTCAAATCGGGGATCGACACCTCGCCAAAGTGGAAAATCGAGGCCGCGAGTCCCGCGTCCACCTTCGGCAGCGTCCGAAACAATGTTACGAAATCGTCAATTCCGCCCGCGCCGCCGGACGCGATGACCGGGACGTTCACGATATCGCAGACGGCGGAGAGCATCTCCAGGTCGAACCCACGCTTCACGCCGTCGGTGTCGATGGAGTTGAGCACGATTTCGCCCGCGCCCGTGTCCACTCCGCGCCGAATCCACTCGAGCGCGTCCATGCCGGTGTCCTCGCGCCCGCCCTTGGCAAATACGCGAAACTGCCCGTCCACCCGCTTTGCGTCCACGGACAACACCACGCACTGGTCGCCGTAGCGTTTGGCCGCGTCCTCGATCAGCCGCGGGTGTTTGATCGCGCCGGAGTTGACGCTGACTTTGTCCGCGCCGCATTTGAGCACGCGGTCGAAGTCGTCCACCGTGTTGATGCCGCCGCCGACCGTCAGCGGGATGAAGATGGTCGACGCGACGCGCGTGAGGATGTCCGTAAAGAG
>CAYUUB010000068.1:0-8885 GCA_964447725.1 uncultured Oscillospiraceae bacterium | reverse complement strand
GAGCACCGAGAGGAGAAATCCGGCATAAATCAATTGAACCATATAGTTCATGGCCTTGTCGTAAACAGTGCCGGGCCATTCGCCGTCATACATGTTCTCGGCCAGTTCGCTCCGCTCACCGTACGATTCGCAGACGCCGCTCACCCAAACGCTTTCAAACGTGGGCTCGTTCCATTGCGAGGAAAATTTATCCTGAAAAAACCAATATGCGTATGCCGGGTCCTCCGCAAAGGCGGCTAGACCGTCCCGAATATCCTCTGCGTTACGCCGTTTGATCGTTTCGATGTCCGTTCCATACGTGCGGTACATCTCCTGCGAATAACTATTGTACCAGCCGCAGGCCATAGCGCCTTCACGCATCCCCATCGCCATCCAGCTCGACATCGGATATCCTGCTCCCGCGCTGGTGCCGATGCGCGCCTCGTATGCATTTTGCGCAATTTTCGGCAACGGCACGCAGACCACCACCGCTACGGCGGCGGCAATCAGCGGGCTCCACCTGCGTTTGCGCAATGCCGTCAGTCCCAGAACGATCGCAATCGAAACAACAAAGATCCACGCGTTCGGCTTCATGTAAACCGCCGCCGCGCAAAAGAGCGCGATCCCGGCAATCTCCCTCTTCCTGCCGGATTGTACGAACCGAACCGTGAACCACGCCGCCCACAAGGACAGCGACAACGCCGGAATCAGGCCGTAAATCAGCGTGCAGGACAGCACCGGCTGAACTCCGGCGCTTAAAAAAAGCAGCGTCAGCAGCGTCACGCGGTTATCGTGAAACAACCGGCGCGTCGTCAGCAGTAGCGCCGCATAGCCGGAGATCAGCATCAGAACGTTTAGTATCGGCGCTGCAACCAGCGTAGCTTTTTCGCCAAACGCCCTGATCAGCAATTCCAAATAGGAAAGGAATCCGAACTGAAACGGGAACCGTACAAAATAGAAATGCAAATAGCTCTCGGCGTTCCGCAGTTCGGAAAAATCCTGATCGACAATCATTCGCGCGCTTTCGTAGAGAATGCCCTGGTCCGACGTCGGATACGCTTTTGCCATCAGCGTCCACACAATTCCGGCAGCAGCCAGGAGCGACAAGATAACGATCGCCGCAACTTTCACAAACCGATCGGAAACCCCAACACGCCGCAGCGTCCGCAGCAGAGCGATTGCCGCAAGGGTAATCGCAAGGTTGAACCACAGAGAATCCGTTCTGGAAACGACATGCTGCGCCGTATAATGCGCCGGATCGATATAGTTTGTTGAAACAAGACTCGTAACGCTCAGGGCCAGCGCCGCCAGCAGCACGACCGCCAGCGCCGCGGCTTCAAGCGCGTTTGCCGTGCGTAGCATCGGGTCCAACGGTTTCGCATGCTGTTTTTCGACGGTTTGCTCCATCCGCTAGCGTCCTCTTTTCCTAGGGTGTGTTTCCAAAGTCTAAATGATGCGGTTTTGCCGAATCGGCTTGAAGAGTGAGGCGAAAATCGGCTGGCGTCAGCCTGTCAAAAAGCCCAAGGAATTGTTAAGGGTCGCAACCTTTAACCCGTATCTTCCGGCTGCGGCGGTTTCTTTGTGCGTTTTGCCGCCTGGGAGCCCGAAGGGCGAGAAGCAAAGCGTGATTATCCCGTCAAAAAACAAGTTTTTTGACTGCCTCGCGCCAGCCGAAAATCGGCTGGCGCTTCGTTGAGAACCATGTTGAAACGGAAGGACTTATTTCTTCGCCTTCGGGCCCGCGTCGACGATGTGCTGCGGCATATGGTCATACTTCTCGAAATTCTTCTCAAAGCGCGATGCCAGGTCGTTCGCGGTGGCTTCGTAAGCCGCTTCGCCCGCTTCCTTTGCCCACATCTTCCTCGGGGAAAGCACTTCGTCCGGCACGCCGGGGCAGGCCTTCGGAACCTGAACATTGAAGATCGGGTCCGAATCATAGCCGGCCTTGTCCAGTTCGCCGGTCAGCGCCGCGGTCAGCATGGCGCGCGTGTATTTGATGCTCATGCGCTTGCCGTCGCCGGCCTTATGGCCGCACCAGCCCGTGTTGAGCAGAAATACGTTCGCGTCATATTTGTCGATACGCTCGCCCAGCATCTCGGCATAGACGGACGGATTCAGCGGCATAAACGGCGCGCCGAAGAGCGTGGAGAATGTCGTCTGCGGCTCGGTAACGCCGCGCTCGGTCCCGGCCAGTTTGCTGGTATACCCGGAAACGAAGTGGTACATGGCGGCGTCCCTGTCGAGCTTGCTGATCGGCGGGATCACGCCGAATGCGTCCGCGGTGAGGAACACGACCGCCTTGGGCTGGCCGCCGATGCCGGGGATCACGCAGTCGGGAATGTATTCGACGGGATAGCCCGCGCGCGTATTGTCGGTGTAGGTGTTGTCGTCGAAGTCCATATGACGCTTGTCGTCCATCACGACGTTTTCGACCAGCGCGCCGAACTTGATGGCGTTCCAGATCTGCGGTTCGTTTTCCTTCGAAAGCCGGATGCACTTTGCGTAGCAGCCGCCTTCGAAGTTGAAGATACCGTCCTCGGTCCAGCCGTGCTCGTCGTCGCCGATCAGCTTACGGTTCGGGTCCGCCGAAAGCGTGGTCTTGCCCGTTCCGGAAAGGCCGAAGAACAGGGCGGAATCCCCCTCGTGCCCGATGTTGGCCGAACAATGCATCGGCAAAACGCCCTGCTGCGGCATCAGGCAGTTCATAACGGTAAAGATACCCTTTTTGATTTCGCCGGCATACTGCGAACCGGCCACAAGAATGCGCTTCTTTTCAAAATCCAGAACGATGGCGGCCTCGGAATTGACGCCGTCGACTTCGGGCACGCACTTGAACCCCGGCGCCGCCAGGACGGTAAACCCGGGAACGAAGGATTTGAGCTGTTCTTCCGTCGGGCGGATCAAAGCGTTGTTGACGAACAGGGCGGAGCTGGCCAGCTCGTTGATCACGCGAACGGGAAGCGCGTATTTGGTGTCCGCACCCGCGTAGCCGTCGAATACGAAAACATCCCTTTGCTGCAGATAGGCGGTCATCTTATTGAAGATGGCATCCGTACGCTCGCGCGTGATGGCAACGTTGGCTTTGTTCCAGTTGATCATGTCGTGTACGTTCGGAGAATCGACGATAAAACGGTCGTTCGGGGAACGGCCCGTGTATTTGCCGGTCGTAATCACCAGCGCACCGGTATCGGCAAGCACGCCTTCGCCGCGCTCGAGCGCCTTTTCGGTCAGCACTGCCGGGCAGGCGTTGTAATAGATCGCCTTCGGGGCGATGATGCCTAAAGATTCCAGATACTCTTTCATGTTTCCGTCTCCTTTTAGGTTATTGTATATTTTTAAACAATCGTGTTTTCAAAAATATTCCCACCGGTTTCCCGCGGTTTTCGACACAATTTGTATATTACAAATGCTCTTCTTCCCCATTTTGTACGCATTATACGCTGCATGTTATAAAAATGCAACCAGAGACGGCAAAAAGCCGCGGAACCCGCGGCAATTGCAATCTGCTGTTTCCTGCATTTGTCCTGTAAAATCAAGCTTTATGCATGATTTCACACATGCTATCGGCGGCTTCTTCGTCCAGTCTTTGCGATACCCGCCCCGGCAATCGCAGCCAGCACAGGCGTATCCATCGAAAGGTCCGGCGCGTTGCCCGAAAAAATCACCCGGACGATCGCCCCGCCGAGCAGCGCCAGCAGCGCCGGCGTCGCCGCGTCCTCGTTCGAAACGAAGAAACGAACGGCCAGCAGCAGCACGCCGACCGCAAGAACGCGCGAAAGATGTTTGTTTAGAAACGCCGCCCATTCGCTCGTTCCGCCGACGTTTTGCAGCAGTAAAACCGAATCCTGCGGAAGATATTGTTTGGCGAGCAGAAGCGCGCCAAGCGCAAGTCCGACCGCTAGCATTGCCGAAAGAACCCATACCCCGCGTTGTTTTTTCGGCGCAAACAGCAGCGTTCCGGCCGCCGCCCCCGCCGCGGCAAACACCGCGTAAAGCCCCGCCGCTCCGGCAAAGCCGAACAGCAGCGCGGCGCAGAGCGACATCCAGGGAGACCGTTCGCGAATCGAAACCATTGAAAAAAACACGCCGGCGGTTAAAAACAGCCGCATCAGTTCCTGTACAAGAAGCGTGTCCGCCGCGAACAGTCCCGGCAGTCCCGCCAGCAGCAGCAGGAACGCGACCAAAACGCCGTCCGGCCTGGAATCAAGCAGGCGCGCCGTCAGCAGCGAAAGCAAGACTGCCCCCGCAAGGCAAAGGAACCGATAAAAGTTTGCCCCTTCGGCAGCCGCGGCATACGCGCCGTAAACGATGACGCCCGCCGGAAGCAGGATCAGGCAGGCGACGACAAGCCCGCCCGGCAGTTTCGCCATGCAAAGCAACCGCAGCGCAAAGACGACGCAAAGCACCACGATCAACTCTTCGGCGAGCGTCCCCCAGCGAAACGGCCGGATGCTCAGCGTTTCATAGAGCAGCCAAAGGCCGAGCAAGATGCCCAGAATGCCGACGGCCGTCCGGTTCGAAAACCTGCGTGCGGATGTCGCCGTCCTTCGTGCGGGTGCTTTTGTTGTTTTTCGCGTTTGTTTTGCCATCCTGTTATTAAAACGTCTTAGAGCGGTTTTTTTGCCGGTGTGCCGGCCTTCCTTGGATACATCTTAGGAGTCGGTGCGGTTTTTTTCATAACGATCAGGGACCGCACGCCATAGTCGGACGGAACGTCGATTTTTTTCGCTTCGGCATGCAAAAGCCGCAGGGCGTTCTTTGCGGATTCCAGTTCCCCGCTCGCATCGCCCTTGTAGGCGATGCTGATCCCGCCGACCTTAATCAGCGGCACGGTCAGTTCGGCGAGCACCGGCAGCGCGGAAACCGCACGCGTCAGCGCGGCGTCGAACTTTCCGCGGTAGCGCGGATCGCGGCCAGCGTCCTCGGCGCGCATATGCAGGCAAGCGGCGTTCAGCCCGAGCGTTTCGCACACCGTCTTTAAAAACGTCACGCGCTTGTTCAGACTGTCGATCAGCGTCAGTTTCAGATCGGGACGCACGATGAAAAGCGGCAAGCCCGGAAATCCCGCGCCGGTGCCGACGTCCGCAACGCACGCGCCCCGCTTAAGATACGGCTCCGCGGCAAGCGAATCGACAAAGTGCTTTTTTGCGACATCCTCTTTTTCCGTAATGGCGGTGAGGTTCATGCGCGCGCTCCATTCGGTCAAAAGCGCATAGTATGCGCCGAACCGGTCGAGCTGTTCTTCCGTAAGTTCCGGACGCAGGCGGCGCAGCGTTTCTTTCATTCCGCAATCCCTCAAATCAGGCGGTCGGTCGTTGTGCTTGAAACCCGCGCTTGACATAGATCAGCAGCACGTTTACGTCGGCCGGAGTCACCCCGGAGATGCGGGACGCCATGCCGATATTCGCGGGTTTGTGTTTATTCAGCTTCTGCCGCGCCTCGATGCGCAGCCCGTCCAGCGTCAGGTAATCCACGTCCGACGGCAGCGGCGTATCCTCGAGCGCGCGGCTCCTTCGGACCTGCTCCGCCTGCTTCTGCATATAACCGTCGTAGCGGGCAAGCGTCTCCACGCGTTCCTCCGTCTCCCAGTCCAGCGGATCGAGCGAATCAAAGATCGAAAGCAGATCGGTATAGCGGATGTTTACGCGTTTGAGCAGGTCAAACAGCTTCACGCCGGCGGAGGGAACGCTTTCGCCTTTTTCAATCAGCAGCTTCCTCAGCGCTTCGCCCGGCGGCACGGTGCGCTCCAGCGATGCCAGCGCCTTTTGCACGCGTTCCCGTTTATGCATCAGCAGGTCGTACCGTTTGTCGCTGACGAGCCCCGTCCTGCGCGCTTTTTCGGTCAGCCGTTCGTCCGCGTTGTCCTGCCTTAGCAGCAGCCGGTATTCGCAGCGGGACGTCATCATGCGGTACGGCTCCGGCGTGCCCTTCACGGAAAGGTCGTCCACCAGCACGCCGAGATACGCTTCGTCGCGCCCGAGCGTCAGCGGTTCTTCGTTTTTCAGGTACAGCGCGGCGTTGATCCCTGCGAGCAGTCCCTGCGCGGCGGCTTCCTCGTAGCCGGACGTGCCGTTGATCTGTCCGGCTGTGTAGAGCCCCGGAATCGCGCGCACATGCAGCGCCGCGTCCATAACGGTCGGGTCGATGCAGTCGTATTCGATCGCATAGCCGAGCCGCATCACCTCGCAGCGCCGCAGTCCCGGCAGCGTGTGCAGCATTGCAAGCTGCACGTCGCCCGGCAGGCTCGTGCTCATTCCCTGAACGTACATCTCGTCGGTGGAAAGCCCTTCCGGCTCGATGAATATCTGATGCCGCTCCTTGTCCGCAAAGCGGACGATTTTATCCTCGATGCTCGGGCAGTAGCGCGTGCCGGTCGCGTGGATCAGTCCGCTGTACATCGGCGAGCGGTCGAGGTTGTCCAGTATGATACGGTGCGTTTCCGCATTCGTGTAGGTCAAATAGCACGGCGTCTGCTCCAGCTCCAGCCTCCCGTTCAAAAACGAAAACGCGGGCGTCGGCACGTCGCCGTCCTGCCGTTCCATTTCGTCAAAGTCCAGCGAGCGCTTGTTCACGCGCGACGGCGTCCCCGTTTTAAACCGCTGGATCGGAATGCCGAGTTCGGCCAGCGCATCGGAAAGCGTTTCGGACCGAAGCAATCCCGCCGGCCCGCTTTCGCGCACGCATTCGCCGATCAAAATCCTGCTCTTTAAGTAGACCCCCGTGCACACAACCACGGCGCGGCAGGCATAGGTAAACCCCTCCGTCGTGACGACGCCGCCGATACACCCGTTTTTCGTCAAAAAGCGGCTTGCCTCGCCCTGTACGAGGTACAGGTTCGGCTGGATCTCCAGCGCGTGCTTGACGCGTTCGTGATAACGGCGTTTGTCCATCTGCGCGCGCAGGGAATGCACGGCCGGGCCCTTGCCGGTGTTGAGCATACGCATCTGAATCAGCGTTTCGTCCGCGGCAAGCGCCATCTCGCCGCCCATCGCGTCGATTTCCCGTACAAGGTGGCCTTTGCCCGTGCCTCCGATGGCCGGATTGCACGGCATGAGGCCCACCGAATCCAGATTCAGCGTGAGTATGAGCGTTTTCTGCCCCATGCGCGCGGCCGCCAGCGCGGCTTCCACGCCCGCGTGCCCCGCGCCGATTACAACAATATCGAATATTTGTGTGTTTAACGTCTTCATCTTTCTGTCGTTTCTATTTTTTTCTTTATACGTCCACCGGTATCTTTATGCGGGTGTTTCCTCTGCAAAACCCGGCTTATTATCACGTGCGCCATTCTATCACATCCTTTGACCGCCCGCAACGCGGGACATCCTTCCGCCCATAATATCGGACGTTCCGTACACGCGACGCGGCGGAATGTGCTATACTCTAATTTAGTTACTTCACTTTTTAGCTTACCAAAGGAGGATTCTTTCATGAGCCGCATGCGGCTGTTAAACGAAAGCAACGCGCAAACCGTCGAGGGATTTTGCATCGTCAAGTCTGCGGCGGTTAAAACCAACATCAAGGGCAGCGAGTACCTCGACCTTGTGCTGGCGGACTGCGAAGGCGAGTGCGTTGCAAAATTATGGGACTATAACAAAGAGCAACAGGGCGTATACGCTGCGGACGACGTAATAAAAATCCGCGGTTCCATCAACATATGGAAAGACACCGAGCAGATCAAAATCGATAAAATCCGTCACAGCGCGGCTGAAGACACCGTGGATATGGCGCTGCTGCTCCCCTGTTCGCCGTTCGACCCGCAATGGCTGTACGACCAGTTGTTTGAGATCGCCGAGGCATTCTCGGACGACGATCTGAGACGCCTCGTGCAGTATTTCCTGCGCGAAAAGAAGGAAAAGCTCCTGTTCTTCCCGGCCGCGGTCAAGCTGCACCACGCAACGCGCGGCGGGCTGCTCCATCATACCTGGACGATCACGCAACTCGTCAAAGCCGTCGTCGAAATTTATCCGGCGCTTGATCCGGACCTGACCTATACGGGCGCGATCCTGCACGACATCGGCAAGCTGGAAGAGCTGGACACCGGAGAACTCGGCATCGCGGGCGGATACACCGCGCGCGGCCAGCTTGTCGGCCATATTTCAATCGGCATTTCCGAAGTCAGTGCGGCCTGCGATATGCTGGGCGTTCCGGAGGAAACGGCGATGCTCGTCGAACACATGCTGCTGGCCCATCACGGTCAGGCGGAGTTCGGCAGCCCGAAGCTGCCGATGTTTCCGGAGGCGGAGGTGCTCGCCGAGCTCGACTTGCTCGACAGCAAGATGTACGAGATGTTCGACGCGCTGGAGGGCGTTTCCGTCGGCGCGTTTTCCGAGCGCCAGTGGGCGCTGGACAATCGTCAGATCTATCAGCACGGCCACGGGTATCTAAAAAAGAGCGGCGACTGACCGTTCCCGCCCGCAAACCATATTCAACGAGCGCCCGAATGATTTCGGGCGCTCGTTTCATGCCTTGCTTTTAGCTTGCGGCATTCGATGCTTTCGGCGGCCGTGGTTTTTTCGGCTTTTTGATGCGGTCGATCTTAATTTCGCCGGCTTTGACCAGGGAGGCCTTTGTCAAAATCGGCCCGACCAGTTCATAGATCAGCGTTGCGCAGAGGATGACCGCCTGGATCGACGAACCATACTGCGGCAATTCCGTTACGACCAACTGCGCGATGCCGATTGCAACGCCGGCCTGCGGAACCAGGGAAAAGCCCAGGTATTTCCGGATCTTCTTCGGCATTTTCGAAATCGTGCAGCCGATATACGCGCCAAGATATTTGCCACATACGCGCGAGACGATATAAAGCACGCCGATCAAGCCGAGCGTGGGCAGCGCGGCGACGTCCAGATCCGCGCCGGAAATGACGAAAAACATCATAAACAACGGCGGCGTCCATGTGTCCGTGT
>CAYUUB010000067.1:0-8936 GCA_964447725.1 uncultured Oscillospiraceae bacterium | reverse complement strand
TCAAGGAAGGCGTCAGCAAGGAAGACGCCGAGAAGATCGTCGCCTCCTTCAAAGAGGTTGGCGCAACCTGCGAAATCAAATAAGACCGGAAACGGTTGCTTTATCGAACGGCGCGGACATTTCCATCCCGCGCCGTTCGTCTGCACCGCGCGGCGTCAAATCGGTGCTTCGCTGTGTTTGAAGAAGGTATTGTGATTGTAAAAACGCCGGAATCATGGTACACTGACACAAAATAAAAGCGCATGGCAATCAAACGGCAGCGCAATATTTTATCGCCGGTTTACATGCGCCGAAATTTTGGTTCGGGGGTGAGCGGGGTATGATCACAGTAGGGATTTGCGGCGCCAGCGGGAGCGGCAAGAGCACGCTCGCCAAGCGCATCAGGGATTCGCTGGCTTGCAGTTGCGCTATCATCGGGCAGGATTGCTACTATCGCAGCTTTCCGGAACTGCCGTTTGAAAAACGCGTCAAACTCAATTATGACGAACCGGCGATCTTTAACTTCGACGAGCTTTACGAGGACGTCCGGCAGATGGAGCGCGGGGAGCCGATCACGACGAAGGGATACGACTACACGAACCACCTGCGCGCGGACTCGCCGGAGATTTTGATCCAGCCGCCGGAAGTCCTCATTTTAGAGGGCATCCACATGTTTTACGACAAGCGGCTGTGCGACATGATGGCGCTGAAGGTGTATCTGAACGTGGACGTGGACATCTGCCTGCTGCGGCGCATCAAGCGCGACATCAAGGTGCGCGGCCGCACGATCGACAACATCTCGGCGCAGTACATGGAGACGGTCAAGCCGATGTACGAAAAGTACATCGCCAACTATATTAACGACGCGGACTTCGCCGTGATGCGCGGAGGGAAAAACAAGATGGCGATCGACGCGATTTCCGCTTACCTGACGACGAAGGTGCTGGCCGAGCGGTTCGAGGAGGACAGCAGGCCGGACGTTTGCACGATTCAAACGCAAGATGCCGGGACGGAAGAGTAACGCTCTTTTTACGCCGGCTTACGAAATGGAAGGTTAAGGAGGCTATGCCGATGGAACACCGTGACGAGATTTTTCCGAACGGACAAAACGAACCGAGCGAACCGCGCCCTCCGCATCCGCCGCACGGGCCGCATGACGGGCCGCCGCCGGAGCCGCCACGGCACGGAACGGGCCGCGTCGTCACCTATTTCGTCATACTGATCGTTTTGAACGTCCTGCTGGCCGTCTACGCGCTCTATATGCTCGGCTTTGCGCTGACGTACGACTGGACGTCGCTGAGCGTAGGCAGCCTGCACGGCATTCTGGAAACGCTGCTTCAGTTGCTGCTTTTGTTCTCGCCGGTCATTCTGACGATCATCATCAACCGCCTGCTGTACCGCGCGTTTCGCGGCCGCGGCCGGTTTCCGAAAGGCACCTGGCTGATTGCGGTGCTCGCCATTATCGTCGTTCAGGCGGCGGCGATCGTTTTGATCTTCGGGTATGGCTTTGTGGACGGTACGGGTGGATTCAACATCGAATCGATATCGCAATTGCCCGCGGATTAACGGCGGCAAGACAGAACGATTGTATATAAACTGGACAATGATGTGCAGGGGAAACGGATTTTTCCTGCACATTCTTCTCGCTATAGCATTCATCTGCGAGTTATGGTACAATATCTTTACATATATTTGACGGAGTTCCTGCATGAAACTGTTACTAAGCAATGACGACGGCGTGTTTGCAAGCGGCATCAAAATCCTGGCGGAAACGCTTGGCAAGACGCATGAGATATTCGTGTCCGCGCCGGACGCCGAGCGCAGCGCGGTCAGCCGGTCCATGACCCTGTTCGACCCGATTCGCGCAAAAGAAACCAGAATAGAGGGTTTGCCGGACGTACCGGCCTATGCCGTCAGCGGCACGCCGGTGGATTGCGTGCGGCTCGCGCTCGGAAACCTGTTTCCGGAGCCGGACATCGTGGTTTCGGGGATCAACCTCGGCCCGAACCTCGGCACGGACGTTCTGTACAGCGGCACGGTTGCCGCCGCGCACGAAGCGGCGCTGCTGGGCTACCAGTCGATCGCCGTATCGTGCCTGTCCTATCACGGGCACCATCTGGAGACCGCCGCGCGGATTGCGGCGCTGGCCGTGGACTACGTTCAGAAAAACCCGCTGGAATTCGGTACGCTGCTCAACGTCAACGTGCCCGGCATTCCGTTCGAAGAGCTCAGGGGCGTCAAGCTTGCGCCCGCCTGCGTCGAGCAATATGTGCTCAGGTACGTCGAACGCGAAGACCCCATCGGGCAGAAGTACTACTGGGCCCCGCGCGGCCGCACATCCTGTTCGGACGGGATGGACGTCGACGACCGGTGGGCGCGGGAAGGCTATGTAACGCTCACGCCGCTGACGTACGACCTGACGAATTTTTCACGGATGAAAAAAATGGAGCAAACGGAACTGGACTGGGTAAAGCGCGTCTGAGCACGCCCTGTCGAAACATATGCCGGAAGGGGATCAATGGAATGGACGCTTTGTTTTCGCTGATGGAAAAACAGTATCCAACGTTTTCAAAGGGGCAGAAGCGGATTGCGGACTATATCTTTAATTCATACGACGACGCGGCGTTCATGACGGCCGCGAAGCTTGGCGAGCACGTCGGCGTTTCGGAATCGACCGTCGTCCGCTTTGCATATATGCTCGAGCTGGACGGCTATCCCGCGCTGCAGGAGGCGCTCCAGGACCTGATCCGGCACCGGCTCACCAGCGTACAGCGGATCCGCCTTGCGGCGAACATTCCGCAGCAGGACGTGCTCAAGACCGTTTTGACGTCGGACATGAACAACATCCGCGCAACGATCGACATGATCGACAACGACAGCTTTGAGGGCGCGATCAACGCGACGCTCCGCGCGAGGCGCACCTATGTGCTCGGCATCCGCAGCGCGATGTCGCTCGCTCAGTTTTTAACGTACTATCTGGACTATGTCTGCGACAACGTCATGTTCGTCAACGGCGCCGTTCAGGACATCCACGAGCGCATGCTCCGCATCGGCCCGCAGGACGTTTGCTACGGCATCAGCTTTCCGCGCTACAGCGCGCGCACGGTCGACGCGATGAAATATGCAAAATCGAAAGGCGCGACGCTGATTGCGCTGACCGACATGCCGACGTCGCCTCTGGCGGTGATCTCCGACTATGCGCTCTGCGCGCGCAGCGACATGGCTTCGTTTGCGGATTCGCTTGTCGCGCCGCTTTCGCTGATCAACGCGATCATCGTGGCCGTCGGGCATGCGCGTAAGGACGAAGCCTGCCAGCACCTGACGCAGCTTGAAGATATCTGGCACGCGGAGGGCGTCTACCTTTCCGAAACGATCAAAGAGGAGCGCGGGAAATGATCGTTTTCGTTATCGGCGGCGGCCCCGCGGGCATGATGGCCGCGGCGAACGCGGCGGCCGGCGGCCACAGGGTCACGCTGTTCGAGCGCAACGAGAAGCTCGGCAAAAAGCTCTACATCACCGGCAAGGGCCGCTGTAACGTGACCAACGTCGCCGGGCGCGATCAGTTTTTTTCACATGTTCTGCAAAATCCGCGGTTTTTGTTCAGCGCTTTTTCGCATTTTGACAACCGCGCGCTGATGGCGCGGCTGGAAAACGCGGGCGTCCCGCTGAAAACCGAACGCGGCGGGCGCGTTTTCCCGGTTTCGGACAAATCCAGCGACATTCTTCGCGCGATGGAACGCATCGTGCGCGACACGGGCGTGGAAGTCCGGCTCAACGCGCATGTGGACGCGGTGCTCGTAGACGGCGGCAGGGTATGCGGCCTGAAAGCGGACGGACGCGAATTAGCGTGCGACGCGGCCGTGATCGCCACCGGCGGCGCCTCCTATCCGCAGACCGGCTCGACGGGCGACGGTTACGCGTTTGCAAAAGCGCTCGGCCACACGGTCGAAGCGCCGGTCGCGTCGCTGGTGCCGCTGACGACGGAGGAAACATGGCCGCGCGAGCTTTCCGGCCTGACGCTCAAAAACGTGACGCTGACGGCAAAGCGGGCGAAAAAGGTCGTGTTTTCCGAGTTGGGCGAAATGCTCTTTACGCATTTCGGCGTGAGCGGGCCGCTGGTTTTGTCGCTCTCCGGCGTGATCGCGGGCCAACCCGCCGGAACGCGGCTGTTCATCGACTTGAAACCCGCGCTTTCCAGCGAGAAGCTGGACGCGCGGCTCCTGCGCGATCTGCAGCAGAACGCGCGGCAGCAGGTGAAAACGGCGCTGCACGCGTTGCTTCCGGCGCGGCTTTTAAGCGTCGTTCTGGACGTTGCAAGGATTCCGGAATCGCTCGCCGTCGGCGAACTGACGAAGCCCATGCGCATGCGGCTGATCGAAACGCTGAAGGGGCTGCCGCTGACGGTGTCCGGCGCGCGCGGGCTTGCGGAAGCCGTCGTTACGCGTGGCGGCGTGAACGTAAGGGAAGTCAACGCCTCCACGATGGAATCGAAGCTGGTGGAGGGGTTCTACTTTGCCGGAGAGATTCTGGACGTGGACGCGACGACCGGCGGATACAACCTGCAGATCGCCTGGTCGACCGGCGCGCTGGCCGGGGACAGTATAAAGGAATAAATGGAGACGATTATGGACGAGCATCTCAACATCGCGATCGACGGGCCCGCGGGTGCCGGGAAATCCACGCTCGCAAAGGGCATTGCAAAGCGGCTGAACATTCGGTATCTCGACACGGGCGCGATGTATCGCGCGATGGCGATGTATGCCCAAAAGAAGGGCGTTGCGTTTGCCGACGAAGCCGGGATCGAACGGATTATCGGCGGCGCGGACATCCGCGTCGTCTACGACGGGCGCGGGCAGCGCGTACTCCTCGGCGGGGAGGACGTGACGGACGGATTGCGCACGGAGGCGCTTTCGATGGGGGCGTCCTCGGTCAGCAAACATCCGTGCGTAAGAAAAAAGCTCGCCGAGCTGCAGCGCGAGGTCGGGCGGCAATACGATGTGGTCATGGACGGGCGCGACATCACGACGAACGTGCTGCCGCACACGAAACACAAGTTTTACGTCACCGCTTCCCCGGAGGAGCGTGCGAACCGCAGGCTGAAGGAACTGCGCGCGCGCGGCGACGAGACCGAAACGTACGAACATGTGCTCGAGGAGTTGAAAAAGCGCGACCATCAGGACAGCACCCGCGCCTTCATGCCGCTCAAAAAAGCGGACGACGCGATGCTGGTCGACACCACGGCGCTGAGCATCGAGCAGGCGATCGAACTGGTGATGAACGCCATTGCCGAGAAGGAAGCGCGCTGAAAAATGATCTATCTCTTCTTCAAATATCTGCTGACGCCGTTTTTCTGGCTGATCTATCGCCCGAAGATCCGCAATCTCGGCAACCTCTTTTTCAGAGGCCGCGGAATCCTGATCTCCAACCATTTTTCGCTGGGCGACCCGATCCGGCTGGCGCTGGTCGCGCCGCGCCCGGTGCACTTTATGGCCAAGCAGGAGCTTTTTGGTTCGCCGTTGACGCGCTTCTTTTTAAAGCAGCTTCTCGCGTTTCCCGTCTATCGCAAGCATGCGGACATGGCGTCCCTCAAGCAGGCGATGACGGTGCTGGAGCGCGGCTGCCTCTTCGGCATCTTTCCCGAAGGACGGCGCTCGATCACCGGAGAACTGGATACGTTTGAGAAGGGCGCGGCGTTTCTCGCGCTGCGCTGCAACGCGCGCATCGTTCCGGTGTACGCCGACCCCGACTGGAAGAAACACGGCCATACGGTGCGGATGATCGTCGGCGAACCGATGGACCCGGGCGAGATCGCCGCCGGGTACGCGGGCCGTGCTGTGGACGCCGTGACGGAAGCGATTCGCGACCGCATGCAGATGCTGAAGAACCAAATCGAGCTGGAATTCTGATATGCGTATTTTGCTTGCAAAAAACAGCGGATTCTGCTTCGGCGTTCGCCGCGCCGTCAAAATGGCGGAATCCTGGGCGCGCGAACGCGGCAGGGTCTATACCTACGGATACATCATCCACAACGAATCGGTCGTGTCCGAGCTGGAAGAAGCCGGCGTATCCGCCGTAAACGAACTGGACGGCCTGCGCGAAGGCGACACGCTGATCATCCGCGCGCACGGCGCGCCGCCCGCGGTGTACGAGGCGTGCAAAGCGCGTAATCTGGAGCTGGTCGACGCGACGTGCCCGTTCGTAAAACGCATCCATACCATTGCGCATAAGGCCGCGGCAGACGGGCGGACGGTGTTCATCGCCGGCAAGGCGCTCCATCCGGAAGTCGTCGGCATCTGCGGCTGGGCGGGCGACCGCGCGGTCGTGCTGGAGTCGGAAGAGGATGCGAAAAACGTCCCAGAAACCGCGCGCGCGGCGCTGGTTGCGCAGACCACGCTGCCGGAGGAAACGTTTTTTCATATTCGTACGGCGCTTGAAAAACAATGCGGCGATCTCGCCGTTTACAATACGATTTGCGACACGACGCGGGCGCGGCAGCAGGAAGCGGTCGATATCGCAAAGCAGAGCACGCGCATGTTTGTACTCGGGTCCAAAATGAGCGCAAACACGCAGAAGTTGTATGAATTATGTAAGAAACACTGCGTTTTTACTGAAAACGTCGAGTCAATTGACAAACTTTTTCTTGATAAATTGCTATCCGATGATATAATAGGTATTGTTGCGGGCGCATCGACGCCGGACCGGATGATTAGGGAGGTACTACAAGTAATGAGCGAACAGGAAAAAACGACGATCGAAACCATTGAAGCGGCAGCTCCCGCTGAGGACATCGTCGTGTCCCAGGCACCCCAGATGACCGAGGAGACCGCGGCAGCGGAAGCACCCGCTGCGGAGGCGGCGACTGTGGAAGCGCCCAAAGCCACAGAGGACGAAGAGGTAAAGCCGGAAGCCGGTCCCGCGCAGGCGGAAGAAACAAAGTCGGAAAAATCTGAGCAAGAAGAGAGTTCCGAATTCGCAAAGGCTTTTGAAAAGACGATGACCCGCATTCATAACGGTCAGGTGATTGAGGGAACGGTGATTTCGATTGTCGACGGAGAAGTTTTCGTCAACATCGGCTACAAATCCGACGGTATCGTTCCGGTCGGAGAGTTTTCCAGAAATCCCGAGGACAAGCCGGAGGACCTCTATAAAGAAGGCGACGCCATCGAAGTCGAGGTCATGAAGGTCAACGACGGCGAAGGAAACGTTCTGCTTTCCCGCAAGAATGCCGAAAGCAAAAAACTCTGGGACGAGATGATGACGCCGGAGAACATCGAAGAAAAGGTGTTCGACGCGGTCGGCAAGGAAGTCGTCAAAGGCGGCATTATTGCGGACATCAGCGGCATCCGTGCGTTCGTTCCCGCTTCGCATGTTTCTACCAAATACATCGAGAATCTGAGTGAATTCATCGGCAAGCCGATGCGCCTCAAGGTTCTGGAAGTCGACCGCCAGAGGAAGCGCATCGTCGCTTCGCAGAAGCTGGTTTTGCTTGCGGAAGCCGAAGCGGAAAAACGCGCAAAGTGGGAATCGCTTGTCGTCGGCAGCAAGGTACACGGCATCGTTCGCAGGATTGCAGATTTCGGCGCGTTTGTCGACATCGGCGGAATCGACGGCCTTGTGCACGTCACTGACGCAGCCTGGGGCCGCGTGAAACATCCGAGCGACGTATTTAGCATCGGTCAGGAGATCGAAGTTCTGATCCTTAACGTGGACCTCGAAAAAGAGCGCGTTTCTCTCGGATACAAACAGCTTCAGCCGAAGCCCTGGACGCTGGCCGGCGAAAAATACCCGGTCGGTTCCATCGTGGAAGGCAAAGTGGTCCGCATCGTCCCGTTCGGCGCGTTCGTATCGCTCGAAAGCACGATCGACGGCCTGATCCATATTTCGCAGGTTGCGACGCATCGCATTGCGAAGGTCGAGGACGAGTTGAAGGTCGGCGAAATGGTTCGCTGCAAGGTTCTGGAGGTCAATCCGGAAGCGAAGCGCATCAGCCTGAGCCGCAAGGAAGCCATTCTGGAGGACGATCCGGAGCTGGCGGAGCGGATTCGCGTGGAGAAAGAAGAGCGCGACCGTCAATATGCGGAACGGCAGGAACAGCGTGCGCAGCAGCGTCAGCGCACCACGACCCGGGACAACACCACCAGCCCGTCCCGCTCGAATGAACGTTATTCGAGCGACGACCGCCGCGACCGTGGCGGGGACCGCCGCCGCCGCAATGAGGACGGCGATTACGAGCTTCCGCCGGTACAGGAGACGACCACGTCTCTTGCGTCCCTGTTCGAAGGCCTGAAGGTCGACAAATAAGCACAACAATTGTGCGAGCCGTCCGTTGAAACGGACGGCTCGCTTTTTGCGCCGCAAAAAGGGAGTGTTTG
This sequence comes from uncultured Oscillospiraceae bacterium, assembly GCA_964447725.1. Lineage (GTDB taxonomy): Bacteria > Bacillota > Clostridia > Christensenellales > CAG-138 > UBA7703. Next base: position 585 of record CAYUUB010000067.1, on the reverse strand, counting down.
AAGCGGCAGGGAACGATTTACTTTGTCGGCGGCATTGTGCTATACTTCTGCGTATGGGAAAATTGTTTCGGAACATCGGCGATGTGCGGGAGGATACGCGCCTTCCGTTTCAGGCGCTGCGATATGGTGCGGCGGCGTTTTCAGGCTTCGTTGCGGATTATCTGACGCTGCTGCTGCTCAAGGAAATAGCGGGGCTTCATTATCTCGCGGCGGTTCCGATTGCCTTTACGGTTGGAATTGCGGTGAATTACCTGATCGGCGTGCTGTTCGTGTTTCGCCGCGGAGCGCGGCCTATGCGGCTGGAGCTGCCGCTGTTCCTCGTTATTTCGCTTTCCGCGCTTGCGGTAACAGAATTGAGCATGTATCTGCTGACGGACCTGCTTTGCGTGGATTACCGGATTTCGCGGATATTGTCCGGCGTCGTCACGTATTTTTATAACTTCTTTTCCAGACGCTGGGTCCTGTACCGGGACAAGCGGACGAAGGACGAAAAGGTTGCCGCGAATACCGGCGGTGATTGACCGCACTGCGAAAAAACACGGCGGGAACGATGAATCGTTCCCGCCGTTGCAAAGCCGGAAGAAA
>CAYUUB010000066.1:0-9003 GCA_964447725.1 uncultured Oscillospiraceae bacterium | reverse complement strand
GGGCAAAAACGCAGAAAAACTCAACAAAAAAAGGCCGTGAGGCCCTTTTTGTGTTCGCGTCCGTTATGTCGCCCGCTTTGGAACGATGGGTTTTTTCCCATCCATAAAGTGCCGGTATTTTACAAGATCGCCCGGCGGAAACGGCGACCCGTGGGACGGATACAGCATGCCCGGCCCGAGCGCGAGCATCTTGTCCCAGGACCGGCCGTAGGCCGCTGGATCGTCGATCCAGATGGTGTGCCGCGCGGTGCTGATCACCGCGTTCATAGCGGCGTCTCCGCAGAAGAGCTGACCCGTTTCCTCGAGCAGCAATCCCATGGAGTCGCTCGTGTGTCCCGGTAAAAACACGATGCGGATCGGCAGCCCCATGTCCCGGAACACCTGCGCCGACTCGTCCGGCACGAGGATCGACCGTCCTGAAAGCATCTCCCGGTTCACAGGCGGGAACGAGTGGTCTTTTTTCACGAGATCGAACAGGGAGGCGAGCTGCGTGGCAAACCCCGCGCCCGGCGGAATGGCGTTTTCGCCGGCGGCCAGCAGCGGGATGCTGAGCGGGTTTAAAACGACCGTCGCGTCCGTTCTCTCCAGCAGCGCGGCGAGGAACCCGGCGTGGTCGTCATGCGCGTGCGACAGGAAGAGATACTTGAGCTCGTTAACCGGCGCAAGCCTTGAAAAGCGCTTTAAAAACGTATTTTCACCGCCTTTGTAGCCGGTGTCGATCGCGATCCAGCCGATTGGCGTTTCCAGCAGGTAATTTTTCACGATGTAACTGCCGATATTGTGGATTTTAATCTCCATTGCGCGTCACCTCACATAATGGCATCATAGCATAGCGCCCTGCGGGAAGGAAAGAAGGATTCCAATGTTTAATTTTAAAATATATAATAAGTAATAACAAAATAGTATTGACAATATAGTGTGACACACAGTATAATACGAGCGAGGTGATACGATGCCTGACAACGAACAGATGCAATCCTTCCTTACCGAGCTGCGGCGGGGCAGCCTGACGCTTGCGGTACTGGGCTGTCTGAAAGAACCGCACTACGGTTACGCCCTTTTGCAAACGCTGCAAAGCAAAGGGATCGACATTGAAGCGAACACGCTGTACCCGCTGCTGCGGCGGCTGGACGGACAGGGTTTGCTCAACAGCGACTGGGACACAAGCGAGAGCCGACCGCGAAAGTACTATACGGTAAGCGAAAAAGGAAAAACGATTTACAGAGAATTGCTGACGGAATGGGAGCGGATGCAGCAAAGCATTGCGACCATCTGCGGAAAGGACGGGGGAAAATGAATCCACTCATTGATCGGTACGTATACGACATTACGCGCCGCCTGCCAGAAAACGAACGGGACGAGGTCGGAAAAGAGCTGAAGTCCAATATATACGATATGCTTTCGGACGATCCGGACGAAGGCGAAATCGAGGCGGTTTTATATAAGCTTGGCGCGCCCGCAGCACTGGCGGAGCAGTACCGGCAGAAGCCGAGATATCTGATTTCACCCGCGTATTACGACGAATATGTCCGCATACTCAAGCTTGTGCTTCCGTTGGTCGGCATCGTGGTGCTGGCAATCGGCATGATCATCGGCGCGGTCGACGCGGCGAAGGCGCAGACGACCGGGCTGGGGGAGCTGGCCGCCGGCGTGTTCATGGAAGGGATCTCCATGGGGATTTCCGCGGCGTTTCAGGCGCTGGCCTGGACGACGATCGGATTTGCGATCGCCGAACGCGTAGGCGTGAAGGAGTCCGGGAGAAAGCCGGAATGGAAGCTGGAGGACCTGCCGGAACTCCCTGTTAACGACGGCAGGAACAAAATTCCGCTGTCGGACAGCATTACGGAACTGGTGGTCACAATTGTATTTACGATCCTTGGTGCCCTCCTGTGCTTACGGCTCATACCTTACGCAATGTATTTTTCAAACGGCGACGTGCATGCGATTCATATTTTCACGGATTCATTTTTAAGCAGATGTATCCCTGCTATAGCTATCATGGGCCTTGGCGGAGTCGTGGAATGCATTCTCAAAATGCAAACGCGAAAGTGGACGCCGCTTGTGGGCATTGTATCCATTGCCCGTTATCTTGTTACGCTTGGGGTCATGCTGTATTTAGTGAACCAGAGTAATGTTTTTACAACGGACTTCATGGCGTTTTTCCAGAGCATTGAGCTGGGGGGCGTTAGTTGGCTGCAGTATCCGCGGGCCGATGGCACATATGTTCTGGTGACGATTTATACGGTGATCCTGATCGTTACAACGGCAATCGAATGCGGTAAAATCCTCTACAAAACGATACGGTGCAAAAAATAGGCCTATCGGGGTAAAGCACAACAGGCGGCGAAACGGTCATCGTTTCGCCGTTGATTTTGTCCGCCGCGAAAAAGTATGGTAAAATTCGAAATTTACTATTTACTTTAGCACAGAGAAGTGATAAAATACGAAAACATAAAAACCAGGACGGTACAGGGACATGGGTTTACCAAGGAATCAGCGAACGGACGAGCTCTTCCGGTCGATTTTGCTGCTGGAGAGTGTGGACGATTGCTACAAGTATTTTGAAGACCTTTGCACGATCAGGGAGATACAGTCGTTTTGTCAGAGGCTGGAGATTGCAAAGATGATCGACGGAGGCAGCTCTTACCAGAGCACGATTGAGAAAACCGGCGTCAGCACCGCGACGATCGGCCGCGTCAAGCGCTGCCTCGAATACGGCGCGGGCGGTTACAGGCTGATATTGGAACGCCTGCGGGAAAGCGAGGATGAGAATGAAGACTGAAATCCTGAAAACGGAAGAACGCATCGGGCTCGATCTGCGCGAGCTGTATCAGTCATACGGATATCTGCAATACAAGGTCAGCAAGTTCGAAGAATACGACTTGTATATGCAGAACAAAAAGTTTCTGATGAGCGAGCGCGTCATCACCTTCAGCGATATCGACGGAAAACTCATGGCGCTTAAGCCGGATATTACGCTTTCCATCGTAAAAAACGCAAAGGACGACGGACGCATGGAAAAAGTGTACTATACGGAGAACGTTTACCGCGTGCCGAGAAACGCCTACGGCTTTCGGGAAATCCCGCAGACCGGGCTGGAGTGCATCGGAACGGTCGACTCGTACGCGATGGCGGAAGTCCTTATGCTCGCGGCGAGAAGCCTTGCGATGATCGACGACGATTACATACTGGACGTTTCCGACATCGGCGTTTTGTCCGCGATTCTCGCAACGGAGCCGATCGGCGACGAAGACTGCGCGCGTATCCTCGCGGCCGTCGGCGAGAAGAACCTGCACGGGCTCTCCGACGTCTGCCAGGAACTGTCCGTAACGGAAAAAACGGAAGAATTGCTCGAAGCGCTGGTTTCGATTTACGGGCCGCTGAATGAGAAGCTGGAGGAAGTGGAACGGCTGGACCTGCCGGAGGGATGCGATTTTGCGCTCGCGCGGCTGCGCGACGTCGGCCGGATGCTGGACGTTTACGGCGTAAGCAACGTCAACCTGGATTTTTCGGTGGTCAACGATATGGACTATTACAACGGGCTGATCTTCCGCGGCTTTGTGGACGGCGTCCCGAACGGCGTGCTGTCCGGCGGACGGTATGATAACCTCATGGCGCGGATGGGCAAAAACAGCGAAGCGATCGGGTTTGCGGTCTATCTCGACCAGCTTGAGCGCTTTATGGAGCAAAAACCGGCGTTCGACGTGGACACGCTCGTGATCTACGACGACGAGACCGACCCGGAAGAGCTGATCCGGCGTGTCGAATCGCTCAGGGCGAGCGTGCCGTCGCTGCGCGTGCAGCGCGAAATCGACCCCGCGCTGAAATACCGGACGATCGTCCGGCTGGATCAAAAGGCGGTGAAATCATGAAACGGATGATCAGCGTCGCCCTGCCGAAAGGACGCCTGGGCGACAAGGTTTACGATATTTTCGAGGCGGCGGGGTACGAGTGCCCGACCCTGCGGGAGGAAAACCGCAAGCTGACGTTTGAAAACGAAGCGACGGGAATCCGCTATTTCTGGGTCAAGCCGTCCGACGTTGCGATCTATGTCGAACGCGGCGCGGCGGACATCGGCGTAGCCGGGAAGGACATCCTTATGGAGTACGAGCCGGATGTGTACGAGCTACTCGATCTCGGCGTCGGCAAATGCCGCATGTGCGTCGCGGGCCCGGCCGATTTTCGGGACGACCATACGCATACGCTGCGCGTCGGCACGAAGTTCCCCAACATTGCGAAAACGTATTACGGAAGTTTGAGTCGCAATATCGATATTATCAAACTGCACGGTTCGGTGGAGCTTGCGCCCATTCTCGGATTGTCCGACGTGATCGTGGACATCGTGGAAACCGGTAAAACGCTGCTGGAAAACGATCTTGCCCCGCTGGAAACCATTGCGCAGGTCAGCGCGCGGCTGATTGCGAACAAGGCGCGTTATAAGTTCAGGAATGAAGAGATCGACACGCTGTGCAAAAACGTAAGGAAGGTTGTTGAACAGGCATGAGAATCATCAACGAACAAGACGTCGACCGTTCGAAACTCTTTATGCGGGGACTCGAAAGCGCGAGCGTCGGCGAAACGGTGACGGCGATTATTCGGGACGTGGCGGACAACGGCGACGCGGCGCTGCTTGCCTACGCAAAAAAGTTTGACAGGGCGGAGCTTTCCGCGCTGGAAGTCGGCGCAGAAGAGCTGTCGGCCGCGCTCGAAGCGATTCCCGCCGAACTTCTGGACGCGATGCAAACCGCTGCGGAAAACATCCGCGCATATCATGCCAACCAGGTGCGGAACGGATTCTGCATCCGGCGGGACGACGGCGTGTATATGGGGCAGAAGGTCACGCCTATCGAGAAGGTGGGGCTGTATATCCCCGGCGGCACGGCGAGTTATCCTTCCACGGTTTTTATGAATGCGATTCCGGCCAAGCTTGCGGGCTGCGGCGAGATCGTGATGATATCCCCGCCCTCGGCGAACGGCGCGATCGCCGCGCCGATTCTGGCGGCGGCGAAGCTCGCCGGCGTGGACCGCGTGTTTAAATCCGGCGGCGCGCAGGCGATCGCGGCGCTCGCATATGGAACGGAGACGATTCCCAGGGTGGACAAGATCGTGGGTCCCGGCAACGCGTATGTCGCCGAGGCGAAACGGCAGGTGTTCGGGCGCGTGGCGATCGATATGATCGCCGGGCCGAGCGAAATCCTGATCGTCGCGGACGGAACGTGCAATCCGGCGTTCGTCGCGGCGGACCTTTTGAGCCAGGCCGAACACGACGCGCTGGCCAGCGCCGTACTGATTACAGACAGCCGTGCGCTTGCAGAGGCGGTCGATCGGGAAGTCGAGCGTCAGCTTAAACGGCTGCCGAGGGAAAAAATCGCCCGCACGTCGATTGAAAACAACGGGAAGATCATCGTTACAAACGACCTTTTTTCCGCCGTGGAGCTGGCCAACGGCCTTGCGCCGGAGCACCTTGAGCTTTGCATGGACGATCCGGGATCGTATCTGGACAAGGTAAAAAACGCCGGTTCCGTGTTCCTCGGCAAGTATTGCCCGGAGTCGCTGGGCGATTACATGGCCGGGCCGAACCACACGTTGCCGACGAGCGGAACGGCGCGGTTTTCAAGCCCGCTGAGCGTGGACGACTTTATCAAAAAGACGCAATACACGTATTTCACGCCGGAAGCGCTCGAAGAACTAAGCGGAAAGATCGCGGCGTTTGCGCGCGCGGAAGGACTGGAAGCGCATGCGCGGGCGGCGCTGGTCCGCTTTGAGGAAGAATGATATGAGCCGGTTTTTAAGCGAAAAACTATCGACATTAAAGCCGTATACGCCCGGCGAACAGCCGCGCGATCAGCGGTATGTGAAGCTGAACACGAACGAATCGCCGTTTCCGCCGTCGCCGAAGGTCGTCGAGGCGGCGACGCTCGAAGCGCAGAGCGCGAACCTCTACTGCGACCCGGAGTGCACGGAACTGAAAAAGGCCGCGGCGGAGCTTTATGGCGTGCAATCGAAAAACGTTCTGCCGGTCAACGGGTCGGACGAAATCCTCTATTTTGCGTTTCTGGCGTTCGGCGACGAAACGCATCCGTTCGCCGCGCCGGACGTCAGCTATGGATTTTATCCCGTATATGCTAAAATCAACCATGTGCCGTTGCACGCAATCCCGCTGAAGGACGATTTTTCGGTCGACTACCGCGATTACCGCGGCCTGAACGAAACCGTCGTCATCGCCAACCCCAACGCGCCGACGGGCATCTGCATGCCGGTCTGGCAGATCGAGGAGATCGTGAAAGCCAATCCGGACAACGTGGTGATCATCGACGAGGCGTATATCGATTTCGGCGGGGAAAGCTGTGTGCCGCTGACGAGACAGTATGACAACCTGCTCGTGATACAGACGTTTTCCAAGTCCCGCTCGCTCGCGGGCGCGCGGCTTGGCTTCGGCATTGGAAACGAAGCGCTGATCGGGGATTTGAACACCATTAAGTATTCGGTGAACCCCTACAACGTCAACCGCATGACGCAGGCCGCCGGCATCGCCGCGATTCGGGACGATGCGTATTATGCAAAAAACACGGAGACGATCAAGAAAAATCGCGCGTACACGCAAAGGCGGCTGACGGAACTCGGCTTTACCGTGCTTCCGTCGTGCGCGAATTTCCTGTTTGCCGGCGATGGCCCGATCGAGGGCGGCGAGCTCTATCGCTCGCTCAAAGCGCGCGGCGTGCTGGTGCGGCACTTTGATCTTGAGCGGATCGGCAACTACTGCCGCATCACCATCGGGACCGGAGAGCAGATGGATACCCTCCTGACGACGATTGAAACGCTTTTGCGTGAGAAAGGATGCTGAAACGACATGCGTACGGCACAAATCAACCGGAAGACGAACGAAACGGTTATCGCGCTTTCGCTCAACCTTGACGGGAGCGGAAAAAGCGACGTGCAGACCGGCGTCGGGTTTCTCGACCACATGCTTACGCTTTTTGCGCGGCACGGACGGTTCGACCTGAACGTCGCCTGCAAGGGAGACACGAATGTGGACGACCACCACAGCGTGGAAGACGTCGGCATTGCGCTCGGCGATGCGCTGAAAACTGCGCTCGGCCAAAAGCGCGGCATTACGCGCTACGGCAGCATGCTGCTGCCGATGGACGAAACGCTCGTCCTCTGCGCGCTGGACTGCTCCGGCAGGGCATATCTGAAATTTACGGCGGAAATCCCTTCGCAGAAGATCGGCACGTTCGATACGGAGCTGGTGGAGGAATTCTTCCTCGCGTTTGCGCGAACGGCCGGCGTAACGCTGCACATCAAGCAACTGGACGGCGAAAACTCGCACCACATCGTCGAAGCGATGTTCAAGGCGTTCGGGCGCGCGCTGGGCCAGGCAGTCGCCGTCGATCCGAAGTATGCGGACGAAATCCCGTCGACCAAGGGAGTGCTGTCATGATCGCGATCGTTGACTACGGCGTGGGCAACCTGTTTTCGCTGAAAAGTTCGCTCGGCATGATCGGCGCGGACGCGCTCGTGACCGGTGACGCGGACGAAATCCGGCGCGCGGACAAGATCATCCTTCCCGGCGTCGGCGCGTTCGAGGACGCGGCGGACAAGCTCCGCTCCACGGGGCTCGACCGGGTCGTAATCGAGGAGGCGGGGAAGGGCAAAGTCATGATGGGCATCTGCCTCGGCATGCAGATGCTGTTCGACCGCAGCTTCGAATACGGCGAGCACACGGGGCTCGGCCTGATCAGGGGCGACGTGGTTGACATGCGTCCGGAAATCCCTGCGGAGCTCAAGGTGCCGCATATCGGCTGGAACGCGCTGCATATGACGAAACCCGATCATCCGCTGTTTCGGTATATTCAAAACGGCGACTGCGTCTACTTTGTGCATAGCTATTATGCGGCGAACTGCGACGACGCGCTGCTCGCCACGGCGGAATACGGCAAAGAACTGACCGCCGCTGTAGCCGACGGGAACGTGATCGGCTGTCAGTTCCACCCGGAGAAGAGCGGCAGGGTCGGGCTGAACATTCTCAGGGCGTTCTGCGAACTGTAAGGAGAGACGATGATCATTTTACCCGCGATCGACCTTTTTGAAAAAAAGGCGGTGCGCCTTTATAAGGGCGATTACAAGCAGATGACAGTTTACAGCGACGATCCGGCCCATGTGGCGGACGCGTTTTTCGACGCGGGCGCCGAATTTATCCATATGGTGGATTTGGAAGGTGCAAAGTCCGGTGCGACGCCGAATTTCGACGTCGTTGCGGACATCGCGCAAAACAGCGGACTCAAGGTGGAGATCGGCGGCGGCATACGAAGCGAAGAGACGATTCAAACATATCTCGACGCGGGCGCAGCGCGCGTCATCCTTGGAACGGCGGCCGCGAACGATTTGGACTTTGTTCGCAGAATGGTCGGAAAGTATGGCGCGGCGATCGCCGTCGGCGTGGATTTAAGGGACGGCTATGTCGCGGTCAGGGGCTGGACGGAGACGAGCGGTCTGACCGGCGAAGACTTCTGCGCGCAGTTGGAAGCAATCGGTGTGAAGACGGTGATCTGTACCGATATTTCGCGCGACGGCGCGATGCGCGGAACGAATCGGCGGCTTTATCAGACGCTCAACGAGACGTTCGATATGAATTTTATCGCATCCGGCGGGGTGTCGAGTATGGACGATATCCGTGCGCTGAAGGAACTCGGGTTATACGGCGCAATCGTCGGCAAGGCGTACTATACCGGCGTAATCGACTTGAAACAGGCAATCGAGGTGGCAAAATGATCACAAAACGAATCATCCCATGCTTGGACGTGAAGGACGGAAGGGTCGTCAAGGGCGTGAACTTCCTCGGCCTCAACGACGTGTCCGACCCGGTCAAGCTGGCGAAATACTATTCCGAGAGCGGCGCGGACGAGCTGGTGTTTTATGACATCACCGCCTCCGCCGAGGGACGCAAACTCTTTACGGACATCCTCACGCGCGTCGCGTCGACCATCTTCATCCCGCTGACGG
>CAYUUB010000065.1:0-9054 GCA_964447725.1 uncultured Oscillospiraceae bacterium | reverse complement strand
GGCCGGCTCGGCTTGCTCGCGGTCTTCGGAAAGGCGGTCCAACGCGTTTTCCACAGTTTGGACCAGCGCGGCCGGCGCATCGCGGAGGGAAACGGGCGGCTGAATCTCGTCAAAAGACGTCGTAATGGCGTTTTCCAGCTTTTTCAGGGATTTGTACAACGGCTGCTTTCGGTATTGCTTGGGAATGGAGCGCCGCGTCGCAACAACGGCCTTCAGCGACAACGTCGTGGAATACATGCCGCGGGCGCGGTCGGGCAAGTTGTGCGCCTCGTCGATCAAAAGCGCAAAGGAATTCCTGCCCGCAAGGAAAAAGCGCTGCAATTTCACGCGCGGGTCGAATGCATAATTATAGTCGCAGATAATCAGATCGCAGGATGTGGACAGGTCGAGCGAGAGCTCGAACGGACACAAAAAGAACCGCGTCGCGTACGCCTTGATCACATCCGGCGTGAAAAGGCCGTCCGTCTGTCCGAGGGCGTGCAGCGCGTCGCCAAGCCGGTCGTAATAACCTTCCGCGCGCGTACAGCTTCCCTCCCGGCAGATCGGCCGTTCGTGAACGCACATCTTTTCCTTTGCCGAAATCACGATCGTCCTCAGATGCGGCGCGTTGAGAAGCCGGACCGCCGCAACCGCCGCCTCCTGCTGCGTCGTGCGCGCCGTCAGGTAGAAAATTCGCGAAACGTAGCCGTCGGCAAGCGCTTTGAGCGCGGGGAAGAGGACCGCCATTGTTTTGCCCGTCCCAGTCGGGGCCTGTGCCATCAGAGCCGACTTTTCGCGAAGCGCATAATACACTTGCGCGGCCAGCTCGTGCTGTCCCTCGCGAAACGAGGCGTATGGAAACGGCATGGACGAAATGTCATGGCGCAACGCGCAGGTATGGCGGTATTCTGTTTCGAGGAGCTGGAGGTACCGACCGGAAAGCTGCGTAAAAAAATCGGCGAGCGCATCCCTGGCAAATGCTTGCGAAAGCGACGTGATCTCCCCGGTTTGCAGGTGAAAATAAGTCAGGCAGACTTCGATTTGCTCAATATCGTTCTCCTGACAATATAGAAAGGCGTAGCATTTCGCCTGCGCCCAGTGCTGCGCGTTTCCGCCTGCGAGCTGCTCGCTTTCGGCATACGTCGTTTTGATTTCTTCGATGCGCTCGCTGCCGTAGAGCCGGTCGATGCGTCCGTACACGGTCAGTTCGATGTTTTCGGAACAAACCGTCCCGGAGACGGAAACCTCGTTTTGCGCGCCTTCGGCGGGAACCGCCTGCAGCGCCTGATGCCCCCGGATTCCGTCCAGCATGCGCCGGGACGACGCCATCGGAGAAATGCTGCCGGACAGGAGGACTGCCTCGACCATTGTTCGAACCGCAACTCTTCGCTTTTCCACACGACCTCCAAAAAATAAATCCCGCATGCCGTAGCAAAAATCGCCGGGCTGCCTTCATACAGAAGCAATCTGCCCGGCTGTTCGTTTTGCATCTTGGATATTTCCATTATATCGGCTCTGTCAATACGCAGGGGCCGAAAAAACGATGCGATTTCAGCTAAAAGCTCGACATGGCTGTTATTATCTTTTCCGGAGAATGGAAATATTATAGTACTCGTTGAGCAGATAGTGCTTGTAAAGCGCGAGTGCGTTACCCATATCGTTATACAGAATTTCTTCAATAAAGATGATCTGCGTTTCAAGCGGCACATCGAGACGCCGGCTGATATCCTCCTCGGCGACAGAAAATGTAATGCGCGAGAACGCTGTGTTTGCCACCTTGAAGATCCCGTCGTTCAGCAGCGCTTTTACGCTTTCGCTGTCGTTCAGGTCGACGCCGTCTTCGGGCAGCATTTTAACAGGAATTTCGAGAAAAGAATATGCGATTGGCGTGTCGTTATGAAAATGGGTGACGTCCGCTATCAGGGCGATGTCGTTTGGATTGATCTGCAATTTTTGCTGCACGATCAATGCGGTCGGGGAAAATCCGTACGAGACGTCGCTGCTGGTGCATGGAACGGTTGCGCAGCAATACGCCGGGTGAGTTAGCTTTTCGAAGCCGATCGGTCTTGGGTTGGGTCGGTTGCAGACAAAACTGCCCTTGCCCTGAACATTGTAGATTCTGCCGTCCTCGCAGAGGATCGCAAGCGCCTGGCGCAGCGTGCCGCGGCTAACGCCATAGTGTTCGGCAAGCGCCGTTTCCGGCGGCAATTGGTCGCCGGGTTTATACTCCCCTTGCTCCAGCCGTTGAAACAAATCTTCATAGATAATGGCGAATGCAGGCGTTTTTTTCCCTTTTTTCAGAAATCGCTGGCTGAAATCTTCCATATTTGACCTCGGATAAAAATAATTATTTACAAACACAATAACATCATGTATAATTCAATTCACAAGTTGTTCAGACAACATGAAGCAATGTTCGACAAACGTTAATACAAATTGTACATCTATTTCCGAAATCCGTCAACGCTGGAACGAAAATTCAATTTCCGCATACTGGAAGCGGAATGATAAAATAATATTAGGAGGTTATTTGTGATGAGGGGAAAAAGTATTCTTGCGTTTTTGACAGTGGCGGTATTGCTGTTTGCGTATGCCTGCGCGCCCGAGACCGCCCAGCCTGCGACCGAGGAAACGGACGAATCCACCGCGGCAACCGTCAAAGTCGGATTGGTCCTGACAGGCGCGCTCGGCGACCAGTCTGTCAACGACCAGGCTTACGACGGACTGATTTATGCACAGGACAACTATGGCGTGGAGGTCAAGGCGGTTGAATGCACGGACGCATCCATGTACGCCGAGGCCGCGCAGAAATTCTGCGACGAAGGATACGATCTGGTAATCTTTAACGCGTTCAATGAGGAAGAAGCGCTGCGCACCGTTGCGCCCGCGTACCCCGACGTCCATTTCATGATTCTGGATACGATCGTGGACGACATTGCAAACGTTGCGTGCTTCACCTATGCAACGCACGAGGTCTCCTTCCTGGCGGGCGTGCTGGCTGCGCGCAAATCCGCAACGGGCGTGATCGGCTTTATCGGCGGAATGGAGATCCCGACCATCCAGAAGTATCAGACGGGCTTTGAGGAAGGCGTTGCATACGTGAACCCGGCGGCGACGGTCATCGCGAAATATGTCGGCAACGACAACAATGCCTGGAGCGATCCGGCCACGGCAAAATCCCTGACGCTGGATGAAATTGCCAACGGTGCGGACGTGTGTTTCCACGCGGCGGGCGGAAGCGGACTCGGGATGATCGAAGCCTGCAACGAAAAGGGCGTATATTCAATCGGTGTGAACATTGACCAGTCGCATCTGGCTCCCGACACCGTGCTGACCAGCGCGCTGACGCGCGGCGATGTTGCGATCGAGATGTTCGTTAAGAGCTATATCGACGGATCGGTGCTCACAGGGCACACCACGCTGGACTGCGCCAACGGCGGCGTCGGCCTCGTGGAAAGCAGCTTTTTCACGGACGACGATAAGGCCGCGATTCAGGATGCGACCGAAAAGATCATTTCCGGGGAGATCGTAGTAACAAACGTAATGGATTATTGAGTAAAGTTGCGGTTCCGAGCGTCCGGGAATTCATTTCCCGGGCGCTTGTCAAAGACACGTAGAAGGATGTGAAGAGACGGGATGCAAGGGATTGTCATGCGTGGCATCAGCAAGGAATTCGACGGCAAATGGGCGCTTCGCGACATCGATCTGTCGGTCGAAAAGGGGACGATTCACGCAATCATCGGAGAAAACGGCGCGGGTAAATCGACGCTGATGAACATCCTCAGCGGCGCGCTGATCCCGAACACGGGAACAATTCAGCTTGACGGCAAACCGATCACGCTTAGAAATCCGCAGGACGCGTCTAACTGCGGCATTGGTATCGTCTACCAGCATTTTATGCTGATTCCAATGCTGAAGGTGTGGCAGAATGCGATTCTCGGCATCGAACCGGTCAGGAAGAACCGAAGTATCGACAAACAAGCGGCGATGCGCATGCTTAAAAAGGCATGCGACGATTACGGTATCGCGCTGAACCTTGAGCAGGTTGTCGGTACGCTGACCGTCGGCGAACAGCAGCGCGTGGAGATCCTGAAAGTCATGATCCGAAACGCGAGTTTTATCATATTTGACGAACCGACCTCGGTTTTGACGCCGCAGGAGATCGAAACGCTGCTTGCAAACATCAAAACGCTTAAACAGATGGGAAAGACGATCCTGTTTATCAGCCATAAACTCGAAGAAGTGCTGGAAATTGCGGACCGCATCACCGTGCTGCGGCAGGGGAACCTGATCGGAACGCTGGAGCGCGAAGAGGCCGACACGGAAACGCTGGTCTCCATGATGGTGGGCCGCGAAGTCAACACGGGCGGACTGCCGATGAAGGTTGCGCCCGGAGACGCGCTGCTGACGGTGACCGACCTGTGCACGGAGCGCACGCGTTATTCCGGCGGATTGGACCATGTTTGCTTCACGCTGCACGAGGGCGAGGTCCTTGGCGTAGCGGGCGTGGACGGGAACGGCCAGTCGGAACTCGTGGAAGCGTTGCTGGGATTATGCAAGGCAACCGGAAGCGTTAAAAAAAGCGGGGACGAGATGATCGGGCTGTCCGGCGCCGGCATCCGCGCAAAAGGGATTGCCGTGATCCCGCCGGACAGGCAGGCGCAGGGGCTGGTACTGGGGAATCCGATTTTAAACAATCTGATAATGGGCTGCGAGAACAGCGGCCGGCTCGGCCGGCACGGCTCGCTGCGCAAAAAATCGATGATACGGACGTCGCTCGATCTTGCCCGGGAATACGATGTGCGCATGCCCGCGCTGGAAGCGCACGCTTCGGAACTCTCCGGCGGGAATCAGCAGAAGGTGATCCTTGCTAGGGAGTTCGGTCTGCGCGAATCCGACCTGATTATTGCGATGAACCCGACGCGGGGGCTGGATATTGGCGCGATCGAGTTTGTATATGAGCAAATCGAAAAGCAGAAAGCGCAGAAAAAAGCGATCCTGCTGATTTCGACGGAACTGTCCGAAATACTCAGGCTTTCGGACCGGATAGCCGTGCTATACAAAGGGCGCGTGATCCGTATCGTCGACCGGGAGACGGCAAGCGTGGAGCAATTGGGCATGCTTATGGCGGGGGTTCTTGCCCGGGAGGAGAACGGCGATGAAAAAACAGAATAAAAATGCTATACGCACAAGAGATTCCATTTTGATTGTTGCGGCGAGTTTTTTGCTCGCCCTGCTGGTCGGCGGACTGATTTTGCTGTTGCAGGGGGAAAATCCCCTGGTGGCATACCGATATTTGCTGATCGACCCGCTGGTTTCCAAGAACGGATTGCTCAAAGTGCTGGGGAAAGCCACGCCGCTTATTTTTACGGGACTTGCGGCGACGCTTGCGTTCCGCTGCAACGTATTCAATATCGGGCTGGAGGGCCAGCTGTACGCCGGCGCGCTGACCGCGGCCGTGCTGGGATACACGCTGCAGGGGCTCCCCGCCTGGCTGCATTTGAGCATTTGTTTTGCCGGGGCGATGATCACCGGCGCATTATGCGCGCTGATTCCCGCCTGGCTGAAAGTCAAATTCGGCGTTCATGAAGTCATAACGACGATCATGATGAACTATATCATCTCCAATATGATATCGATGCTGGTGATCAACTATTTTCGAAATCCGGGCGAAACGGCACGGACGCCCTATGTTCTGGATACCGCGCGGCTGACGCAGTTTAAGGCGCCGGAACAGGTGAACACCGGCCTGATCATCGGGGTTGTGCTGTGCTTTGCGGCATACTGGGTATTTTCACGGACCGTATTCGGCTTTCGCGTGAATTCCGCGGGCAAGAACCTCGTCGCGGCCCGATACTCCGGAATCAATGCGGACAGGCTGATTATCGTAACGATGATGCTCTCCGGAGCGATCGCCGCTCTCGGCGGGCTGGAACGGTCGCTGGGTGCGTTCGGGTATATGGAGGTCAATTTTTCGCCCGGCTTTGGATATGACGGCCTCGCTATCTGCATTATCGCACGGATGAACCCGCTCGGCGTGCTCGTCGTCGCGCTGCTTATGGGGCTGATGAGTTACGGGGGCCTGAATTTAAACATCATGACCGCGGTTCCAATCGAGTGGGTCAGGGTGCTGACCGGACTGATTTTTGCATTCGTCGTGATTGGCAATACCCTGCTCGAACGCAGGGGCGGCGTTCTGTTCCGCAAGAAGGTGCTTTTAAAGGAGGATGCGGTATGACGGTGTCGATTGCATCTATCCTTGCGCGTATGTTCGCGTCCGCAACGCCTATTGCGCTTGCGGGGATCGGCGGCCTGTTTGGCGAGCGAAGCGGCATCGCCAATATCGGCCTGGAGGGGACCATGCTGTTTTCCGCGTTTGCGGCGGCTGTCGGCAGTTATTATTCCGGGAGCCCGTGGATCGGCCTGATTTGCGGGGCCGCGTGCGGCGTTTTCGTGTCGCTGATCCATGCTTTTCTATGCATTACCGTCCGCGTCGACCAGATTGTCATCGGGCTGGTCATTAATATATTCGCCACGAACACGACGGTGTATCTGCTCAGCGCTTTGTTCCAAAATAAAGGCGCGTCGCCGACCGTAACCAAGTTGCCGTATATAACCGTTCCGCTGCTGAACGGGGCGCCCTGGATGGAGGAACTGTTTTCAAACATTTCGCTTCTGACGGTCCTGATGATCGTGACCATGCTCGCGGCGCAGTTTTTATTATACAAAACGCGATTCGGGCTGCATGTGCTGGCGTCCGGCCAGAACGCCAAGGCGGCTTTCGTCATGGGCGTCGAAGTAAAAAAGACGCAGTACCTCGCGGTGATGATCGGCGGCTTCTGCTGCGGACTCGCCGGCTCCTATTTGTCCATTTCCTATTTGAATATGTTCGTGAAGGGAATGGTAAGCGGGCGCGGCTTTATAGCCATCGCTGCAATATTGATCGGACGATACAATCCTTTGGGCGTGCTGGCGGCGAGCCTTTTCTTTGGACTGGCGGACGCGTCCCAGATGGCGCTTCAGGGGATTTTGAGCATTCCGAATGAACTGGTTCAGTCCATACCGTATATTTTAACGATACTGGTTGTGACGATCAGCGAATGGCGCAGCAGAAAGCGGTGTTCTCAGCTGTCTGTATAAACGGAAAAATGAAACGGGAGAATGAGAAAATGAGAGAAACCATGACGCCCGGCGAGCGGTTCTTAAAAGCGATATCGTTTGAGTCGGTCGACCGGATTCCGATGATGGATTTCGGATATTGGCGGGAAACGATCGACAATTGGCATAAACAGGGATTGCCCGATTATGTGAACTCGACGGAGGAAGTCGAAGCGTATTTCGGGTTGGACCGGGGATTTGAAACGAACCTGGTCAATTATTGGGGCGACAACGGGCCGGTTGGCATTATGTGGGGAATATGGCCGGAATGGACGAAAGTAAAAGTAGCGGAAACGGACGAAGTCATCGTTTATGAAGGCGAGATCGGGCGTATTGTCGAAAGCAAAACGTCCGGCAGCATACCGGCGCATGAAAAATCGCCTGTGGAGACCATGGATGATTTCGAACGGCTGGTTGTGCCGCGTATGAACGCCTGGGACCCGACGCGCGTCACGCCCGAGCTTGAGGGGATGATCGCGCGCGGCAAGGCGCAGGGACAGGCGATCGGCACATGGATCGACGGTTTTTATGCCTGGCCTAGGATTCTGATGGGGCCGACGAACCTGCTGTATGCGTTTTACGACGATCCGGAACTGCTGCATGCGATTCAGCGCGAGCATACGAAGTATATTAAGCAATGGATCGATATGGTGCTTACGCACACGCAGATCGATTACGTTTATTTTTTTGAAGACATGGCGTATAACAACGGCAGCTTTATTTCGGACGAAACCTTCGATGAATTCATGATGCCGTATTACCATGAAGTCGTCGGGTACATGCGGAGCAGGGGAATCAAAAAGATGCTCGTCGATTCGGACGGCAACACCGTAAAGCTGACGGATAAATTCGTGGAAGCGGGAATGGACTGCCATTCGCCGCTGGAGATCAACTCCGGTTCGCAGCCCGCTGTGATACGGGAACGCCATCCGAAACTCGCCCTGATCGGAGGCGTCGATAAGCTGACGCTGGCGGCGACGCGCGCCGACATCGACCGAGAGCTGGCAAAATTGCCGCCGATACTTGAAAAGGGCGGTTATATTCCGGCTTTGGATCATCGCGTTCAGCCGGATGTCCCTATGGCGAATTATCAGTACTATATTGATCGGAAACGAAAGATTCTTGAAAAGTACTGTTATTAACGATGGAGCAGGACGGGGGTACTATGGATTTACTTGAAACGATATCGCTGCAACTACAGGCCGGCAAGGCAAAGGCCGTAAAGCAGCTTGTGGCGGATGCCGTCGGCGAAGGGTTTAGTGCGCAGGACATCCTGAAGAACGGCTTGCTGAAAGGAATGCAGGTCATTGGGGCGAAGTTTAAGGCGAACGAAGTGTTCGTTCCGGAGGTGCTGGTAGCCGCCCGGGCTATGAATATGGGCGTAGAGGTGCTTAAACCGCTATTAAAGGAAGAGGGGGCCGAGTCGGCCGGCAAAGTGTGCATCGGCACCGTGCAGGGCGATCTGCACGATATCGGGAAAAACCTTGTCCGTCTGATGATGGAGGGGAAAGGGCTTGAGGTGGTCGATCTTGGAACGGACGTGAAACCTGAGACGTTTGTCGAAGCCGCAATTGAAAATCATTGTCAGGTCATCTGCTGTTCGGCGCTCCTGACTACGACGATGCAGGTGATGAAAGAAGTCGTAATGGCGGCTGACAGAGCGGGGATACGGGGAAAGACGAAGATTTTGGTTGGAGGCGCGCCGATTACGGAAGCTTTTTGCAAGCAGATCGGGGCGGATGGCTATGCGCCGGACGCGACCTCCGCGGCGATAAAAGCCGTTGAGCTTTGCGGAGAAACGATCCGATAGGCTGATGCAGGCCGGATACACGCGCCTGCGAAAACGGCAAATTGATGGGAACGTTTCCCCGAAAGAGCCAACGGGCTCGCCGAACATACTATTTGAACAGTCCTGCC
>CAYUUB010000064.1:0-9097 GCA_964447725.1 uncultured Oscillospiraceae bacterium | reverse complement strand
CGTGGTGGCTGATCCTCATCGGCAGCGCGGTCGCGATCGTGCTTGTCAAGCAGCTTTTCGGCGGCCTTGGCGACAATTTCGTCAACCCCGCGCTCGCCGCGCGTGCAGTGCTGCTGGCCAGCTGGCCGGCGCTTCTGAGCGGAAGCAGCGCGTACGTCACGCCGTTCGACGCGGTGTCGACCGCTACGCCGCTCGCCACGCTTGCGGAAGGCACGGCGACGGCGAACTATTCGATGATCGATATGCTGATCGGCCGGATGCCCGGGTGCATCGGCGAGGTGAGCAAGATCGCCATCCTGCTCGGCCTTGCTTACCTGCTGATCCGGAAGACGATCTCCTGGCATATTCCGGTGACCATGGTCGCTTCCTTCATGCTCTTTACATGGTTGTTCGGCGGCGACCCGCTTACGGGCGTGCTGATGGGCAGCGTGCTCTTCGGCGCGGTTTTCATGGCGACGGACTACGTTACCTGCCCGATGACGGTGACCGGCAAGCTGATTTACGCAGGCGGCGCGGGCCTGATTCTCGCGCTGATCCGCGCATACGGCGGGTATCCGGAAGGGACGACCTACGCGATCCTCCTGATGAACGTCGCGACGCCGCTGATCGACCGGGCGACGCGGCGCAGGATCTACGGGGAGGTGAAGTCCCGTGCGTAAGATCTGGATTCTCAGCATCAAGCTGTTTGCGATCGCCGCGGTCGCGGGCCTGGCGCTCGGCGCGACCAACGCGCTGACGGAAGCGCCGATCGCGCAGCAGGAAGTCATTGCCGCGGACGAGGCGCGCAAAAGCGTCCTGCCCGAAGCGGAATCGTTCGTATCGGTGGACGCGCCGGAAGGACTGAGCGAAGCGCACGCCGGCTACGATGCAACCGGCAAGCTCGTCGGCAAAACCGGCAAAATCGTGACCAAGGGCTACGGCGGCGAGATCGAGGTGACGGTCGGCGTGAATAACGACGGCGTGATCACCGGCGTGTACGTCGGCGGATCGAACTTTTCGGAGACGGCGGGCCTCGGCGCGCGCACCAAGGAAGCTTGGTTCGGCGAGCAGTTCATCGGCAAAAAGTCGCCCGTTTCACTCAAGAAAGACGGCGGAGACATTGACGCCGTGACATCGGCAACCATCAGTTCCAGAGCGGTGACCAAAGCGGTCGACAAGGCGGCAGGCCTGCTCACGGCGCTGGACGTGCCGACGGAGGGATAAACCTATGGAACAGAAATCATCATTAAGAGGCGTATTTTTAAACGGCGTCATCACCGAGAACCCGACGTTCCGGCTGGTGCTCGGCACCTGCCCGACCATGGCGGTGACCACGAGCGCGATCAACGGCATCGGCATGGGCGCGGCTGCAACGTTCGTGCTCATCGGTTCGAACGTCGTGATTTCGCTGCTTCGGAATTTCATTCCGGACAAAATCCGCATTCCGTCGTTCATCGTGGTCATCTGCACATTCGTGACCATGGTGCAGATGTTCATGCATGCGTTTCTGCCGTCGCTGTACGACAGCCTCGGCATCTTCCTCCCGCTGATCGTGGTCAACTGCATCATTCTTGCGCGCGCGGAAGCGTTCGCGAGCAAAAACACGGTTGCGCGCAGCGCGGTGGACGGCGTCGGCATGGGCATCGGTTTTACGCTGGCGCTGACGCTGATCGGCAGTATCCGCGAAATCTTTGGCAACGGGACGATCTTCGGCCTGAGCGTGTTCGGCGCGAACTTCCAGCCGATGCTGCTCCTCATTCTGCCCGCGGGCGGTTTCATTGTCTACGGACTGCTGCTGGCGACGTTTAACATCATCGGCATCAAGGCCGGCAAGCGGAAGGAGGCGGCGAAAGAATGAATCCGATCGTAAAA
The DNA here is from genome assembly GCA_964447725.1 of uncultured Oscillospiraceae bacterium. Taxonomy (GTDB): domain Bacteria; phylum Bacillota; class Clostridia; order Christensenellales; family CAG-138; genus UBA7703. Next base: position 7,246 of record CAYUUB010000064.1, on the reverse strand, counting down.
ATCCTGCTGTTCATGTTCAGCTGCGTGCTGACGAACAACTACATCTTTTCGCGTTTTCTCGGCGTTTGCCCGTTCCTCGGCGTTTCCGGCAAGGTGGAGACGGCGTTCGGCATGGGCCTCGCGGTGACGTTCGTCATGTCGCTGGCGAGCCTGTTCACCTACTTTGTGTACTACTACATTCTGGTCAAACTCGGGCTGGAATATTTAAGCACCATCGCGTTCATCCTGGTTATTGCGTCGCTGGTGCAGGTGGTGGAGATGTTCCTTAAAAAGGCGTCCCCGTCGCTCTACGGCGCGCTCGGCATCTATCTGCCGCTGATCACGACGAACTGCGCGGTGCTCGGCGTTACGCTGCTGAACATCACCGAAGAGTACAACCTGCTCTATTCCGTGCTCAACGGCGCGTTCGGCGCGCTGGGCTTTATGCTGGCGATCGTGCTGATGGCCGGCGTCCGCGAACGGCTGGAGTCGGCAAAGATTCCCGCACCGTTCAAGGGATTCCCGATTTCGCTGATCATCGCAGGGTTGATGAGCATTGCGTTTATGGGCTTTTCCAACATGTTCGCGGGGGTGATGTAGGATGGAGACCTGGCTGAAAATTCTCTACGCCGCCGCAGCGCTTGGAGGCCTCGGCATTCTCTTTGGAATCGTGCTCGGCTTTGTCGGCAAGAAGTTCGCCGTCAAGGTGGACGAGCGCGTACAGGCCGTGCGCGCGTCGGTTGCCGGCGCGAACTGCGGCGCCTGCGGATACGCGGGCTGCGATGCGTTCGCCGAAGCGGTCGTTAAAGGCGAAGCGGACCCGGGCGGCTGCACGCCGGGCGGCGCGAAGGCTGCGAAAGAAATCGCCGCGATCATGGGTGTCGACGCGAAGGATTCCGAGCCGATGGTAGCGCGCGTGCGCTGTCAGGGCACCTGCGAAAACGTCAGCCTGCGCTACGACTACAGCGGCCTGCAGTCCTGCCGGGCGGCAAGTTCCATGTCCGGCGGGCCGAGCACCTGTGAATTCGGCTGCATAGGACTTGGCGACTGCGTTGCGCGTTGCCCGTTCGACGCGATTTCCGTCGTGGACGGCGTCGCGGTGGTCGACGAGGACAAATGTACGGGCTGCGGCGTATGCGTGAACACCTGCCCGCGCGGTATCATCAACCTCCTGCCGCGGGACCAGACGATCGTCGTGATGTGCCGCAACAAGGCCATCGGCCGCATCGCAAGGCTGCAGTGCAAAACCGCCTGCGTCGGCTGCAAGCGCTGCGAAAAGCAGTGCCCGTCCGATTCGATCCACGTGGTCGACGGCGTTGCGATCATCGACGAGGCGACCTGCACACGCTGCGGCGCGTGCATTCAGGTTTGCCCGATGCACTGCATCGTAAACTTCTATGAACGCGGAGACATGATCGAAGAAGCGGAAGCATAATCGATATGTCCACGGGACGAGAACGACGGGAGCCGGTCATGCGACCGGCTCCCTATTGTACTGCTATTTGATTTTTAACGTATTTATTCGTCCTTTTTCTGCGGTTCCGGCGGTTCTTCTCCGGAGGATTCGGCAGATTCGGTGGGCGTATCCGCATTTCCCGCCGAAACGTGATGCTTCTTCTTTTTCACGATTAAGACGATCAGGACGACCAGCGCGGCAACGAGGACCACAAGCAGGATCAACACCTTCAATGCGTTCGGGATTGCCGTCGTGGTGCTGAAGTAATAACGCAGCGGGCCGTAGGAAATCGCGGTGTTATAGTCGCTGTAGCGTACGTGGATGGTCTCGTAATTCTTGACGTTGTGCTCGGAAAAACGGAACAGGCGCACGCCGCGGATATCCGAGTCGCCGTAGCTCGTGTAGCTGCTGCCAGGCGCGTTGGCCAGATCGATGCCGTGGAGACTGCCGATGTACGAGTTAATATGGTCGTGCCCGTTGACTGCGAGAAACACGTCCCCGTTTTCCAGAAACGCGTCGAACAGGCCGTTGTTTTCGCTGGACGGGCAGGGCGATTCATTGACGTCCCCGGTGAAAATCATGTCGTAATTCGGAAGGTAGTATTTCCCCTTTCCGACGCCTACGCCTTTAAACGCGCCGTCCGTGTCTTTATCGGTTTCGGTAAAGAGTTCGTAAACCTCCGGCAGCGGAATGTGGAAAAATGCGACGGACGGCAGCGCCTGCCCGTCGTTTTCTTCGTGCAGCGTCGCGCTCTGTCCGTTGTACCATTCCACCTGCTCGGCGGAGACGGTGTCGTAATCCCCGTTCGGCAGGTACGAGCCGGAGTCGAAGAAATACAGCTCAAGCGCTTTTTGCGTCCCGTCGCTCGTGTAGACCGGCAACGTGAATGCGCCGCATTCCGGTTCGTTTCCGCCATAGCTGACGCCGACGCACGTATCGTAGGATTCGTAAAGAGCGACCTGCTGCGCTATGGAAAGCGGCGCTTCATAGTCGTGATTACCGAACACGACGGCAAACGGGATGCCGCTGTCGACGACGGGCTCAAGCAGCGTTTGGATGGTCTTGATGCAGTTCTGGTCGCCGTTGCCGATGCGCAGTACCGGGCTGGAGCCTTCCAGCTGGTCGCCAAGCAAAACGATCAGATCGGCCGGATAGTCGGTCAGGACATTCGTTTCGCCGCTGATCACAAGGCCGGTCGTGTACTGCGTTTCCTGCAGGTCGCTGAGCAGCAACACGGTAAACGTGCCGTCGCTGCCAAAGCGCAGCCCGTCGGAAGCATCCGCATCCGTCTCGGCCGACGCGGGCGACCGGGATGGGACGAGGAAGGCGAACACTGCAATGATGCAGAGCAATCCGGTTAAACATCTCTTCTTCATTCATACAGCGTAAGCCAAATGTTCGGGAAATGTCAAGAGAACATTTTGTGTATATCAAATTTCCAAAGTCGTCCGCAGCGAAGGATGGGAAACGATATTGTAATGCTGGCGCGTGTGATATAAAATAATATGCACGACGGGCGGACAAACGCTGAATATGCGGCGGGTCCCGCCGGAAGAATGGGATGGGGAATATGCAGTTTTTTCGTGATGTGATTCAAAACCACGTGCTGGTCGCGGCAATGGTCGCCTGGGCGATTGCGCAGCTGGCGAAGGTGATACTTTACACGATCGTCAACAAGGAATTCAAATTCGAACGCATGGTCGGCAGCGGCGGCATGCCGAGTTCGCACGCCGCGACGGTTTGCGCGCTCACGACCGCGGCGGCAAAGCAGTACGGCGCGGGGTCGTTCGAATTCGCCATATCGTTCGTGCTTGCGGCGGTCGTTTTATACGATGCGCGCGGCGTCCGGCTTGAGACCGGGAAGCAGGCGGTCACCATCACGGCGATCATCGATCATTTTCTCAAGGAAGGCACGATCATTGAACTTCCAAATTTCGAATTGAAGGAGCTGATCGGGCATACGCCGTTTCAGGTGCTCATCGGCGGGCTGATGGGCATCGGCATCGGAATCTGGCTCGGCTGAAGGGGGAGGGACAGCCTGTGTGCGGACGGTTTTACATCGACGACGAGGACGCGCTGTACCGGGGTTTTCTGGAACGGATGCACCGTATGGACACGGACGATACGATACTGGCGATGCGCAAAGCCGGCGAAATCTTTCCGACGGACAACGTTCCCGTTTTGGATGCGCAGGGCCCGCGCATGATGGAATGGGGCTTTACGCGATACGACGGCAAGGGCCGCGTGATCAATGCGCGCAGCGAAACCGCGGCGGAAAAGAACATGTTTCGGGGGCCGATGCGATCGGGTCGCTGCCTGATTCCCGCAACGAGCTATTTCGAATGGGAAAAGCGGGGAGCAAAAACGGTCAAGTACAAACTTCGCCCGAACAAGGACGGCATGTTCTATTTTGCCGGGCTGTATCGTGCGGAGGCGGGGAAGAGCGTGCCGCTGTTTGTGATCCTGACCGCGCCGGCGGCGAAAAACATTTCGTTCATCCACGACCGCATGCCGCTGATGCTCCCGGACGACGCGGGCGACGGCTGGCTCCATGACGAAAAACAGGCTGCAAACCTGCTTGGCGGCGGATATCGCGAAATCCTGTACGAACCCTGCGACGGGGACGGACAAAACCGTAAAGAAAAAGACAGGTACCAGCAGCTCAGACTTTGGTAATATGAAGTCGAAGGGGGCGTGAAGCGGTATGGACTGGGTCGAAAGCCTGAACGAAACGGTGCGTTACATCGAAGAAAACCTTAAAAGCGGTGTGGACGGATGCGCGGCGGCAAAACACGTTGCAATTTCGCGGCTGTATCTGGACAAAGCGTTTTCCATATTGACGGGGATGACGATTTCGGAATATATCCGTGCGCGCAAGCTTTCGCTCGCCGGACAGGAACTGCTTTCGGGCAACGCAAAGGTGATCGACGTTGCGCTCCGGTACGGTTACGACACGCCGGAGAGCTTTGCCAAGGCCTTCTCGCGGTTTCACGGAATCGCGCCGTCAAACGCAAAAAAAACTGGCGCGGTGCTGCGCTGCCAGAACCCCCTCGCCATCAAAATAGTAATGGAGGGAGCGACAGTCATGAATTACAGAATCGAAACGATGGGCGCGTTTACCGTGTTCGGCGTGGAGCGCACGTTTGAAGAGGGCACAAGTTTTCAGGAAATTCCGAAATACTGGGGGGAATTCTTCCAAAAAGGATATCAGAAACAGGTCTGCCCGGTATACGGGATTTGCCTCGACATGTGCGGCGGCAACGGGACGTTTCAATATCTAATCGGGGACAATTGCGAAGCGGACGCCGCCGTGCCGGACGGGTTCGTCAAGCGTGAGATCCCCTCGCACACATGGGCGATTTTTTCCTGCACGGGCGCGTTGCCGGATGCGCTCCAGCAAGTGAACCGCCAGATCTACACCGAGTGGCTGCCCGGCAATCCGGATTACGAGGCGGCCGACGGAATCAATATCGAAATGTACAGCGAAGGGGACACGAGTTCTGCGGACTATCACAGCGAAATCTGGCTGCCGGTACGCAAGAAGAAGTAACACCGGGAAATCGAAAAAATCAGCGGGCGAAACCGACACCGGTTTCGCCCGCAGTTTGTCAGCCGCGTGCCGATATGAAAGCCACCGCGTATCAAGCGCTTTGCCGGATCGGAGGATACATCCGGCATTCCGAATTTTTTGGCGCTGACGCAGGCGCGATCAGTCGCGGCTGTACATGTGCGTCATCTCTGCGATTTTATCCGCAAGCGTTTCGTTGAATTCACCGGGCAGCAACCGCCAGCGCCAGTTGTTTCCGCCGAGCGTTCCGGGAATGTTCATGCGGGAATTCGAGTCCAGCCCGATGTAGTCCTGCATCTGCGCGACAAAAAGGTCCGCAACCGAGCCCATGCCGCCGCGAAGCATGCCCCGGACATACCCTTCGCGCTCGTTCAGGCCTAGATATCGAACGGAGAACGCAACGTCGTCCGGATTTGCTTCGGTAAACCATCCTGCCGTCGTCGTATTGTCGTGCGTCCCGGCGTAGCAGACGCAGTGCCGGTCGTACGTATGCGGCAGGTAATTGCTCGGCTCGCGCACGTCAAACGCAAACTGGAGCACCTTCATTCCGGGGAATCCGCTGTCGGCGAGAAGCTGGTGCACCTCTTCGGTAAGGTACCCCAGGTCCTCCGCGATGATTTCCAGTTCCGGGAATGTCGCTTTAACGGTATCCACGAATTCGATGCCTGGCCCCTGCACCCAAACGCCGTTTCGCGCGGTCGTCGCGTCCGCGTCCACGCTCCAGTAGGAGGAAAGGCCGCGGAAATGGTCGATGCGGACGCAGTCGAACAGCGTGGCCGCGGAACGCATGCGTTCGATCCACCAGGCGTACCCCGTGCTTTTCATGTGCGCCCAGTCGTAGATCGGGTTTCCCCAAAGCTGCCCGTCCGCGGTGAAATAATCCGGCGGGACGCCCGCCACGCAGGTCGGGCGGCGCTGCGCGTCCAGCAGGAACTCGTCCGGCGCGCTCCAGACGTCCGCGGAGTCCAGCGGCACGTAGATCGGCAAATCGCCGATGATGCGGACGCCGTGCTCGTTGGCGTAGGCTTTCAGCCGCGACCACTGCTCGAAGAATTTCAACTGTATGAACTGATAAAACCGGATATCCTCGCCGAGGCGCGCGCACGCGTCGTTCAGCGCTGTTTCATCGCGCATGCGCAGTTCGTCCGGCCATGCCGTCCAGGGTATGCCGCCGTGCTCGTCCTTAAGCGCCATGAACAGCGCATAGTCAGAAAGCCAGCCGGACTGTTCGGAAATGAACGTATCCAGCGCGTGCGTTTGCGCTCCGTCATCCTTGGCGCGACCGTACGCCGTTTTCAGCACACGGAAACGGTTTGCATAGATTTTTCCAAAGTCGACCTGCCGGTCCGGCGATCCCCAGTCGATGCCGCTGAAATCGCCGGGATTCAGGAGCCCGGCTTCGGCGAGCGTGTCCAGATCGATAAAATACGGATTGCCCGCGAACGCCGAAAACGACTGGTACGGCGAATCGCCGTATCCCGTCGGACCGAGCGGCAGCACCTGCCAGTAGCACTGGCGCGCGCGGCAGAGCAGGTCGACAAACGTATACGCCTCTTTCCCGAACGTACCGATGCCGTAAGGGGAGGACAGCGAGGAGATATGCAGGAGAATTCCGCTGGAGCGATTCATGGTTACACCGACTTCTAAATAAATTTCCTTTTATTATACCCTAAACAGGACAAACGGCAAACGTTATCGGCAAATTTTCCGGGAAAACGGTTTCGCCCGGAGACGGGCCGGTCATCCTTTGACCGCACCCGCCACGACGCCCTTGATAATGTATTTCTGACAGGTGAGATAGAAGATGACGACGGGCAGGATGCTCAGCGTGATGAGCGCCATTACCGCGCCAAGGTCCACATGACCGTAACTGCCCTGCAGGTACTGGATGTGGATCGGGATCGTCTTGTACAGCGTGCGGTCGAGCACGAGGTACGGCAGGAGGTAGTCGTTCCAGATCCACATGATCTCAAGCACGCCCACGGAGATCAGAATCGGCTTGAGCATCGGGAAAACGATCCGGAAGAATGTTCGGAGCGGCCCGCAGCCGTCGATGGCGGCCGCCTCTTCGATCTCCAGAGGAATGCTTTTGACGAAGCCTGCGAACATGAACACCGCAAGCCCCGCGCCGAACCCCAGATAGATGACCGGAATGGTAAACGGCGTGTCGAGATGCAGCGTGTGCGCGGTCTTGGCCAGCGTGAACATGACCATCTGGAACGGCACGACCATGGAAAAAACGC
>CAYUUB010000063.1:0-9298 GCA_964447725.1 uncultured Oscillospiraceae bacterium | reverse complement strand
CCATCCTGCAAAGTAATATATATTATATCATCTAAACTTGGTTTGGCAATCTAAAAATGATTTCGCCCAAGCCAAATCGTTTTTAGCTTTTTAATACGATTTCCAAAATGCCCGACCGAAAAAGACGCCGCGAAGGACGGTTTGCTTCGCCTATCGCCCCATCCGCGTTTTAACGTATTCCGAGTAGACCAGGTAATCGTCGTCCCAGGACGAATAGGCTTCCTCGCCCCGGTGGTCGGGAATATCGTAGTTATCGATAAGATACTTTCCCATGTACTTTGTCAGTTTCTGGTTGCCGGAATAATCGACATGAAATTCATCAATGAAATCAGTCGCATAATCGATCCCAATATCGTCAAGCCTGTGGAAGCAATTGATATATGTCAGGTTGTTCTCCTGTGCATAATCGTAAAAGGCATTATAATAACGTTGCGGATTATTTTCGCCCATCGCATAGCAAGGATACGCTACCGTCAACAATTCCACATTGTTTTCCCTGCAAAGCGAAGCAATCCTTTCCAGCATCTCGAGTGACGATAACGAAGACAGGTCCGTCGTTTCCGATTTGTCTAGTACTTGAAAATCTAAAAATTCCGTTGACTTTATCGAAAACCCTGCACCTTTATCCATTGATTCGATCCTTTGAAAATCCTCGGATGTCAGCGTCTTCCACTCCGTATGGTAATATGTCAACGGAAACAAAAGCGAAAAACGCTCCGTTTTATCGGCGAATTCGTCGATTGCTTCCAGCTTGACAAGCTTTTCCCGAAGAGTTCCCCGCGAGTATGTCAGGCTGTTGATAAACTGACGGAATCGGACCTCGTGGACACCCTCGAAATTAATAAAGCCAATATCCATAACAACGAGTTTTGGGCTCTGTGTTTCCAGCGCGGCTTTCAGATTATAATAGTTATCGGCAAAGCGCTGGCCTGAGTAGCCAATGTTGAACGATGCGATGCCATATTCATTCCAAAGCGTAAGGGGAGATATCCCGAAAAGCGTTTTGCTACAGCCCAGCCAGAGCACGTCGATGCTGTCCCGCTGCTCGTATGTGTAGGTGACCCAGTTGTTCATAGTCGTTTTGTCAACGAGCACATAGCTAATGCTGTGGAGCAATATTGCAAACACGATTACAAAGGCCACCGTTTTCAGCACGCGCGTCCATTTTCTATGCGTAGAAACGGTTCGTAATGAACGATCCATTTATGCTTCCACCCTTTCTTTCAGAACGGCGCCGGTAACGTTCAGGCTGATTCCATTTGACGCCCCGGGCTCTCCGGTAAAGATGATAAGCTGATACTCAATCCCCTCCTCTTCGGGTACAATCAGCACCCAAAGGCCGCCGGTGTCGGGCGTAAAATCGAACCTGCTGCAGATTTTTTTGTTTGTGTTGTCGAAAACGATAACGGAGATTAGCCCGGTGCTGCCTTCCGTTACCTCAAGATTGTCAACAGAAAACAAATATGTCCTCCCTGGGTGTAAATCATAATACAGGCGCATGTTATTGCTTTCGCTGTCCGCCTTCGGGACGTCGAAAGACGCGGGATCGTAGGTGCCGACGTCTAAAAGTAAATTTTTATCGCTGAATTCGATAGCTTGCCACGTCGTCGCGGTCGTTCCACGTTCCAGCTTTGCCTTTTGAAGCACCACGCTGTTCCCCATGGTTTGCCCCATAACACCGGCATATACGATCAGGGAACAGGAATCCGACCGTTCGGGAACGGTAAAGCTATAACTGATTTGTTCTCCCGCCGGCAGAACAGACCGGTCGTATATTTCATGTTCGGCCTCATCATAAACAAGAACCGAAATGCCGGACGCATCACCTTCCGTTATATCGATAGAAGCCGCACTGAACGTATACGCCTGCCCGCTTTCAAGAGCATCGTATAAAACAATATAGTTATTGCCGGTTTCCGTCTCTGCGATTTCGATCGAGGAGGTGTCATAAGCCCATTCGGTCTCAAGCAGGTTTTCATTCACCCCGGCCGTTTCATCCGCCTGCACGGCCGGTTTGTCGTTTGCACACCCTGCCGACACGATCGCAAGCAGAAGGATAAAAAGCATGGCAAGGCATTTTTTTTGCATCCTGTTTTCCTTTCGCGGTTCGGTACCGAAAGTCATCTGCTTCTCCGACATCGGGTAAAAGCGTAAAAAACTCTCCGGTATCCCGTCTTGCAGTCTGCAAAATTGCGCGGCTGCATTTCATTTCGCATATTCCGCCATTTCGGCGGTTCGGCTTTGCGCCTTCCTTTCGCCGCGCCAGTACAAAAACTGTCACCGTTCGGAGACCGGTGACCGACATATGCGCGTCAAGATAACTTTTTTCGCCCATCACAAGCTTTGCCGGGAACGGTCGCAGGCAAACTTCATCGTGCCATGGACTCCAGTTGTTTTCTCCACGCCTCAAAACAGTTTTATGTTGGGTCCTGGCGCGACATCCCTTACCCATCCCCTGGTTTGCAACCGAATTCCCGTGCGCAAAGTGCTTTCTTGCGTGTACACCGGAACTCTGGCGCGATACCGATTTCACTTTTATTTTCTAACTTATACATTCTAGCATATTGTTTTATCCGCTTACAATACGTAAGGAAATTAAGTTCAGCCTCAAAACGACTTATCCGCCGGAATATACCCCCGGAATATGCTCTGATCTGCAAAAATCCACGGTCAGAGGCTTCCGTCTCCGTTTCTCCGGAAGAATTAACATGTCCCGTCTTGAAGCAATGCCGTACCGATGGCTCGGCACTGCCGTTATTTGTATGTGCAAATCGCTGCGGACTTAACACGTTGCATGCATATCACCTTCCCGATCGTGCAAAGGCGTGCGCGCCGTTTGGATTTCGCCGCCGTTTATAAATAGACCCATCGGCTTTACTGCCGATGGGTTGTGTTGAGCCGTTCTCCGAAAGAACGGCCCTTTATCTATCCGTCAAATAGCTTACAGCGTCCGCATCAGGCGGACATAAAACTGAACCGTCTTGACAATCTTGTCCAGCGGGATACGCTCGTCGTTTCCATGGATGCAACCGCGTTCTTCCTTGCTCAACGCCATTGCGGAGAAACGGTACACATTGTCCGAAATCGCACAGTAATGCCGCGAATCAGAGCAGGCGACCATCAGATACGGCGAAACCAGCGCTTCCGGCCAGGTTTCGGCGATCGCGTCCTTCAGCTTTTCCCAGCCGTAACCTTCCGTGTTGGAAACCTTACTCGGGTCCATGCCGTGCTGGATGGAAACCTTGATGTCCGCGTCGCCTACGCGCTCCCGCAGGTCGGCGAGCGTTTCGTCGCAGGTCGTTCCATTGATCAAACGCAGGTTTGCAACCACCGACGCGCGCGGCGGGAGCACGTTCGGCGCTTTGCTGCCCTCGGCCATGGTAAAGGCGCAGGTCGTGCGCATCATAGCGTTGAGCTCGCCGCCGGTCTTTTTGCAAAGTGAATCGAGCAGCGGTAAAAAGCACCACAGATTGGCGAAAATCATCCGGTATGAAAACGTCGAATGCCTGCCGAGCGTATCGAACATCTCGGCGACGGGCTTTGTCAGTTTCCGCTCAAACGGCTTGCCTTCGATGCGGGTAACCGCGCGCGCAAGGCGGCCGATGCCGGTATGCGGCGGTGGCGCGGAGGCATGGCCGCCCGCGCCTTCGATCATGAACTGCGCGTTCATCAGGCCCTTTTCCGCAATGCCGACCAATGCGCAGGACTGCTTCACGCCCGGGAAAATCCCTTCGACGACCGCGCCGCCTTCGTCCACGACGATGGCCGGAACGATGCCGCGCTCCTTCAGCACGGCGACGATCTGCGGCTGCGTTTCCCCGGCGACTTCCTCGTCGCCCGCGAACGCAAAATACATGTCGTTTTCCGGGACAAACCCTTCTTTCAGCAGTTGCTCCGCGGATTCCATCACGCCAAGCAGCGTGCACTTCGTGTCCAGCGTTCCGCGGCCCCAGAGCACGCCGTCCTCAATGATCGCGTCGAAAGCCGGCTTCGACCAGCCTTCTTCATTGACGGGGACAACGTCGTAATGCGCCATGAAGACGGTCGGTTTTTCCGAGCTCTTTCCCTTCAGGGAAAACAACACGCCGGATTTTCCGATTTCTTCGTACGTGCATTTTTCAGCGACCGTGGGAAACCGTTGTTTGAGCAGCTCGCGAAATTTTTTGAATTCCGCTTTGTCGATCTTGCTGTCGTCGTAATACGAAACCGTTTTGCAGCGAATCATCGCGCCGAGATCGTCGATCGCTTTCTGTTCGTCCACCGCGACCTCGGTCGGTTGTGCGGGTGCGCCGGCAGCGGGTTTGAACCGCAACGTGCGGATCAAAACAACCGCAAGAAACGCAACAACAAACGCCACAAGCACAAGCCAAAAATATGTCATTTCCTTATTCCTCCTATATTTTTCCCAAACCCGGGGAAATCCCTGTCGCTTCTGTATCCAAGTATACTATCCCAAATCATTCTTGGGGAATGAAAATTTGCATTCTTATGATCAGAGGAGTCCTTTTTTGTAAAGAAACCGCGCAACGCCGATGGCGATCAGGGCTCCGACGGGAACCAGAACGCCGACGCTGCTTGCAAGCGACGGGACCAGCACGAACAATGCGATCATGAATACCAGCGGCGTGACGGCAATTTTCCAGTTTTTGGAAACGTATACCACCGCCAGCGCACCGAACAGCGCGGGCAGGATGTTGTCGAACGCAGGCTGCATGATTTCGCTCTCTAAAAACGGTTCGATCTGCGCAAGCAGCAAAACGCCAAGGGCGATAATTGTGGTCGTTACGATCGCGCTGGTCGCAATGGCGATCGTGGAGATCACTTCGCCTTCCTCCGTGCTCGCGTGCACGTTCGCACGCTCCATTGCGTTCAGCGCGCAGGGAACCTTCAGGTTGGAAAGGTTACCCGTTACGAACCCAAGATACGATCCGCCCGTTCCGAGCATGGGCACATAGGTAAACACTTCGATAACGCCGACCGTCCAGAAGATCGGCGCGACGCTCAAAAATCCCTTCAGCAGTCCGGGTCCGTCCGGCCACGCGCCGTAATAGATACAGATGCTGAGCGGCACCATAAGCATCATGGCCAACGCAAACGCCATCCAGATACGGCCCATATGGTGAACGCTGTCACGGTAAGTCATTTCCTGTTTCATTTCCGCTTCCCTCCTTATCCCGCAATCGAATGTACAAGCGTCGTGATCGGTATCGACAACGCCATGCCGCCCAGAAGGCTGATCGGCAGCGCATAATCGGCAATCCATCTCGCCTTCGTGAGTTTCTGCACGAGCGCACAGAGCAGCATAATAACGGCGCTTGAGAGCATGACGAACACCGGAATCCAACCGGTAAGGCCTTCGCTCACATGTGCAAACACGACGCCCAGGAAAGCGGAAATCATGCCGAGAAACAAACCGGAAATGAAAATTTCGCCCCAGCGATGGTCCTTGGTCTTGATTTTGACGATGCCGTTTTCAATTTTTTTGCCGAACACAGGGACAAGGACCAGTCCCGGCACGATGCCGAGCGTCATGACCCATACGATGGTCGAAAACGCGGTTGCATCCGTAATCTGCTGTGACAGCGATACGCCGACCGCGCTTGCGGCGCTTGCGGCCGCGGTCGTTTCATAGGTCAGCGCGCCGATGACCGACAGCCGCAGCCACGGCAGCGGGAACCCGAGCGCCTTGCTCAGCGCGATAACGCCGAGCAGGATCGCCACCGCCGGTGCAATCGTAAAAACCGCGGACGAGCCGACCGTCTTTTTGAGCAGCTTCATATCCATGCCGAGTTCTTTACCGCGTCTCCACGCTTTGATCAGGAACACAACGGATTCCAAAATCACAAACGCGATCACGATAGCCACCAGCGTATACATAAAGCCGCTGTTCGGATTAAATTCCATCCCAATTCTCCCTTCAACTCTGTCGATATTCTGTTAATGATATATAGTATATATTTTGGTATTATATCATACCGGTATACAGATTCAACGATTATTTTCGTATTACAGTCCAGAAATCAACACAATGTTAAAATCCTTTTTTGAACGCGCCGCGGCAAAGCCTTCCATATCGCAAAAACATAAAAGAAAACGACCGGCCGCAGAATTACATCCACGACCGGTCGTTTTCTTTCGCTCCGCTCCCCCCTGCGTGTCAGGCCGGGGACCATGCGATTCAATACATCGCTTTTTTCTTGAACACAACCGTCTTAAATTTCCAACCGTTCTGTTTTGCAATTTGTTTCACCGTTTTCGGAATCGCGCCGAGATCAAAAGAATACTCGTATACCTTCCCTTCCGGGCCGTACTGTACGCTTTTCACTTTGCGAAACAGCGTCTTTCCGGTTTGCGTGGTCGTCCCGCCGCTCATGCCGAAGGAAACGCCAACATTGATTTCGGTCGTCTTTTCAAACATCCGGATCGTCCGTTCCGTTTCGTCCGCCAGGATCGCGCACTCATAGCTGATTTTCTTTTTCCCGGTGCTGAATTTTGCATCGAGCAGTTCCGTTTCAATCACGAGGTCCGTTTTTTCGTCCGGCTTCGCCTGTAACCCGATTACGGCAAGTTCGGACGCGATCTGAGAAAGTATTTGTTCTTTCATTCTGCGTTAGCACCTCCGACAGATTCGTTACGATAGCATTATATCATTAGAACATAAACACCATCAACAGTCGGTAATGTTGTTTGTGCGGCAAAAATCGCGCCACCGGCGCAGGAGAAACCATAGCCGATGGCGCGTTGCCCTGTTGATATCCGTTCCTTCCTTTAGATGAAGAGGTTGACGTTGCTCTCTTCGGCGTCACCAAGGTAAGCGCCCACGCCGCCAAGCTCCACGCCCGGAATCAGTTCCTCTTCCTTGATGCCCATGACGTCCATGCTCATGGTGCAGGCTACGATCTTCACACCGGCGCTCATCGCCTTTTTGATCAGCGTTTCAAGCGAATCGACGTTCTTGTCCTTCATGATCTTCTTCATCATGGCCGTACCCATTCCGCCCATATTCATCTTGCTGAGCTTGAGCTTGCCCGTGCCGCGCGGCATCATGGCGCCGAACATGGATTCCATAAACGTCTTGTCGACCTTCTGCTTCTGACCTTTACGGAGGACATTCAGTCCCCAGAAGGTGAAGAACATGGTCACCGGGCGTCCCATCGCCGCCGCGCCGTTGGCGATGATGAAGCTTGCGAGCACCTTGTCGAGATCGCCGCTGAAAACGATGATCGTTTTGCCGTCGCCCGTCGGCTGCATGGCGGGCGCCGCCGGAGCCGTTCCGCCGGTCCCCTTTTTCACCAGCGCCACATAGTCGTTGCCGCGGCGTTCGTTGCTCAAAAGCGTGTTGCCCGTCCTGCGGGTCCATGCGACGATGTCGCGCGCAAATCCCGGATCGCTGGCGGAGACTTCCATAACGTCGCCGTCCTTCATTTCCTTCATGGTTTCAAACACCTTCATAATCGGGCCGGGGCACTGCATGCCGCTGCAGTCGAGCCGCATGGCCGTGACAGGTACGTTGCCGGTGTCGGAATGGCCGCTGTCGGAAACGGGCGCGCTCTGTGTGTAAGGCATGTGATCCTCCTCCTCAAAATGGGTCGATTGATAGAAACGTGTTCCGGCGGGGTATACCAGGACGTCGGAAAAGCCATGCTGCATCAGGACGCGCGCGGCGTTGTAGGAACGAACGCCGATAGCGCAGAAGATGATGATTTCCTTATTTTTATCCAGTTCATTCAGGCGCTCGCGCAATTGGCCCTGCGGAATATGCGTCGAACGGGGCAGCGAAAACGCAAGCAGTTCCGGATCTTCCCGGATATCCAGCAGCACGGCGTCCTTGTGGGTTTCCACCGCGTCCCAGGGAGCGAACTTCACCAGCTTGCCGAGGATGTTCTCCGCCACGAACCCCGCCATGTTGACCGGGTCCTTGGCCGAAGAGTACGGCGGCGCGTATGCAAACTCAAGCTCCTTGAGCTCGGTCACGCCCGCGCCGAGACGAATCGACGCCGCAATGGTGTCGATGCGCTTGTCCACGCCGTCGCGTCCCACGATCTGTGCGCCGAAGATCTGTTTGCCGTCCATGGAGAAGAGCACCTTCATCGTCAGCGGCACCGCGCCGGGATAATAACTCGCGTGGCTGTTCTGCGTGATGATCAGGCTTTCATAATCCTTGCCTTTTTCAAAGCCGCGTTTGACCAGCGTTTTTTCGTTTTCGCCGGTGCTGGCGGCGGTCAGATCGAACACCTTGGCGACCGAGGTCCCCTGCGTGCCCCGATAGGCGTCGTCGCCGCCGGCGATGTTGTCCGCGGCAATGCGCCCCTGTTTGTTGGCCGGGCCGGCCAGCGGGACCATCGTGCGTCCCTTGCTGATAAAGTCTTCGACTTCGATCACGTCGCCTACGGCATAGATGCTCGGGTCGGACGTCCTGAGGTGGTCGTCGACGACCACGCCGCCGCGTTTATTCATTTCAAGTCCGGCTTCTTTGGCCAGTTGCCCGTTCGGACGGACGCCGATGGACAGAATGACCAGCTCCGTCGAAACGACCTTGCCACTCTTGAGCGTGATGTTCACACCGTCGCCCGTGTCCCGGAAGGACTCCACGCCGTCGCCGAGAATGAGGTTCACGCCGTTGAGTTCGATGGTCTCGTGCAAAAGCTGCGCCATCTCGAAGTCGAGTGGCGCCATGACCTGATCGAGCATTTCGACGATGCTCACGTCAAGTCCCGCGTGCTTGAGATTCTCCGCCATCTCGAGGCCGATGAACCCGCCGCCGATGACCGCCGCGGATTTCACACCCTGATCGGCGATGATCGCACGGATGCGGTCGGTGTCCGACACCGTCCAGAGCGTCTGGATACGCGAAGAATCGATGCCCGGAATAGGCGGGCGCAACGGCGCGGACCCGGTTGAGATCACCAGAGTGTCGTACGTCTCGTCGTAGGTTTCGCCGGTTGCAATCCGCTTGACCGTTACCGCCTTCTTGTCGCGGTCGATCGAAAGCACTTCATTCTGCACACGCACGTCGACGTTGAAGTTGCTATGCATCGCTTCCGGCGTTTGCAACAGCAGGGATTTCCGCTGCTTGATCACGTCTCCGACGTGATAGGGAAGTCCGCAGTTTGCGTAGGAGATGTATTCCCCGCGCTCCAGCAGCACGATTTCCGCTTTTTCATCCAGCCTTCTCAGCCTTGCCGCGCAGCTTGCGCCTCCGGCCACGCCGCCGATAATTACTACTTTACTCATGCGCATTTCTCTCCTTTTTCCTGCTAGGTGTAATAATAAATCCGATCAGCAGCCCGAAGACGCC
>CAYUUB010000062.1:0-9312 GCA_964447725.1 uncultured Oscillospiraceae bacterium | reverse complement strand
CGATTTCTTTTGCAATCGCCGCCGCCGCTTCTTCAAACGCGTATTGCGCGCCGTCCTGAAACGTTAAAAACGTTACGTCCGTTACGCCCAGGAGCTTCGCCGAAGCCAGGGACTCCTCCCGCCGGATCCGGACCAGCTCGTCGCCGAACAGCTTCGGGTCGAGCGCGCCCATGCATCCGTCGGTCACGATCAGAAAGGACACGTGCCTGCCGGCGTCCGTCAGCGCTCGGACCGTCGGCGCGCAGGCGACCTCGATGTCGTCCGGGTGCGGACCGATAAACAGGTAACGGTCAAAAGAGGCGAGTTTTGGCAGAGGGGCGACGTGCTTGAGGATTGCGCGAAACATGGATACTCCTCCCGACTTTGAATATTTAACGGATTTTGCAAACTTGAGAGCAATGCGAACCATAAAAATCCCTCCCATATCGGAAGACCGGGTCAATTTGCAAACGCTGTAGCTTTAGTATAGCACGCTTGCGGCGCGGCAGACAGCGCCGGACACGATTATAATAGGAAATAAAAAGACAAGGAGACGAATGCATGCCGATACCGAACGTCCAAAGTTTCAAAGCGGACAACGACGAAGGACACTTTTCCGCCGGGGAAATTACGATCGAAACGGAACTCGACGGCGCGCGGGAAGGCATACTGGCCATGCTTGCGCTGGCGGAAGGCGGCCGTTCGGGCGCAAAGAAAGCGCCGGTACGTTTCCGCTATAATCCGGAGTTGGCCGAGGGCCAGTACTGGCTCGATTGTACGGAGCAAGGCGTCCTGGCCGAAGCTGGCGGCATACCCGCCGCGGTGCACGCCGCGGCGACGCTTGCGCAACTGACGGACGCGTGCGGCGGGCGATTGCCGGTTTGCCGGATCGACGACGCGCCGCGGTTCGGCTGGCGCGGGCTGACGCTAGACGTCTGCCGCCATTTTTTCCCGATCGGTACGGTCAAAAAGCTCGTCGGGCTGATGGCGTACTACAAGCTCAACCGTCTGCACCTCCACCTTTCGGACGATCAGGGATTTCGCTTTGAGAGCGAGAAATTCCCGCTTTTGAACACGGTCGGTTCGTTCCGCGCAAGCACGGCCGTCAAGCGCGGAGCGGGCGAAACGCAGGACGGGATTCCGCACGGCGGTTATTATAAAAAGGAAGAGCTGCGCGAGTTGGTGCGCTTTGCAAAAGCGCGCGGCGTCGAGATCGTGCCGGAGCTGGACATGCCGGGGCACGCTGTGGCCATGATCGCCGCGTACCCGGAGCTTGCGTGCTTTTCGGACGCGAAACACCCGGTGCGGGTTGCAACGCGCTTCGGCGTGAGCGAATTCTCGAAAAATTTGCTCTGTGCGGGAAACGAAAGGACGTTTTCGTTCCTCTTCGCGCTGCTGGACGAGATGATGGAGGTGTTCCCGTTCGAATACTTCCATCTGGGCGGAGACGAGGCGGTCAAGACGGAATGGAAGCGTTGCCCGAAGTGCCAAAACGTCATGCGCGAACAGAAATTGCCGGACGAGCGCGAATTGCAGGGCTGGTTTTTGAATCGCGCGAGCCGTTACCTGAACGCGCACGGGCGCACGGCGATCGTCTGGAACGACGGGCTCTGCAAAACGCTGGACGACGACGTCGTCTGCCAGTACTGGACACCGTTTTTTATCGAGGGCAAACGGCGGACCGTCCGGCGTGCAAACGCGGGCGGGCGCATGATATCGAGCGCATTTTTGCGTGTCTATTTCGATTATCCCTATGCCGTGACGCCGCTGAAAAAGACGTACGACTACGAGCCGGTGCCGCGCGGCGTTGCGCCGGACAAACGGGACGGCGTGATCGGCGCGGAGTGCGCCGTCTGGACGGAATGGATCGACACTGAAGAAAAGCTGCTTTTCATGACGCTGCCGCGCCTCGCCGCCGTGTCCGAAGCCATGTGGTGCTCCCATAAGCCCGGATACCGGGACTTTTTGCGGCGGCTGGAGTCGCATTATCGGCTCTACGGGAAGCTTGGCCTGACGTATGCGAAAAAAGCAGGGCGCACGCTGCCGATCTGGAAACGGATTGCGGGCGTTCGCACGTTTTTCCAAACCGATACGCACGCCGAATTGCACGAAAACGAGCGCTGAACGGCCGCAGGAGCCGCATTTTCTGCTATAATAAACGTTAGGCGCATCATGCGCCGCAGAACATAAAAGAACTATGGAAACAATTGAAAACGGAGGCTCCAAATATGAATGAAGTATTGCAAGCATTGAAAACCCGGCGCTCTGTACGCGCATATCAACCCAGACAGGTGGAAAAAGAACTGCTGGATCAGGTTTTGGAAGCGGGGACATACGCCCCGACGGGGAGCGGCAAACAGTCGCCGGTCATCGTCGCCGTGCAGGACCCGGACACGGTCAGGCAGCTTTCCCGCATGAACGCCGCGGTCAACGGCGGCAAGGGCGATCCGTTTTACGGCGCGCCGACGGTACTGGTCGTGCTGGCGGACAAATCGCGCAGGACCTATCTGCTTGACGGCGCGGCCGTGCTTACGACGCTGCTCAACGCGGCGCACGCCGTCGGGCTCGCGTCCTGCTGGGTCCACCGCGCCAAGGAAGAATTCGAATCCGAAGAAGGCAAGGCGCTGCTGAAAAAGTGGGGCATTGCCGGCGATTACGAAGGCATCGGGCATGTTGTTCTCGGCTATGCCGCGACGGAACCCGGCGAACCCGACCCGCGCAAAAGCGACTATATCGTAAGGGTTTGATTGACCGGGCCGCTCTTCCTTCGTGCTGAAAGCGGGGGGAAGGGCGGTTCCTTATTTGCAGGCAGTTTCAGGCACGGAGGCGAAATCTACGGCAACGGCGCAGACAACTGAAGAGTTTAACGATATTCGCGAGTGCGTGGACTCGTTTCACCGCGTGACGGGCCTCGGCGCGCTGCTTTGCGCGCCGGAAGGCAACGTGCTGTTTGCCGTCGGAAAGAATTGCCGCGCGTGCGGGCTGTGCAAGTGCCTCGATTTGCCGGAAGACCTCTGCGTTGTGTCCCGCGCGCAGGCATGGCGCGACGCCGAGCGCTTCGGCGGGAAATACATCTATGCCTGCCCGGTCGGGCTAACCTGCATCGCGACGCCGGTTCAGACCGAACTTGACCGGATCGCCAACATCACCGTCGGGCCGTTTTTGATGGTGGATGAAGAGGACTTTGTCCAGTGCGAACTGAAGTCCCGCGCAAAGGATGCGAAGCGGCTGGCACAGGCGGGCCAGGAACTCCGCACGATTCCATGGGTTTCGCCGGAGCAGGCGGAGCCGATTGCACGGCAGTTGTTTTTGTCCGTCGGCGGAATCGGGAAATCCTTCAGCATCGGCGACCTGTTGACGCGCCAGAGCACCGACCGCCTGATGGGCAACCTTTCCGACTTTGCGGAAAACGAAAAACTTGCCGACGACCCGGCCAGCGAATACCCGATCCTGATGGAGCATGACTTTCTGGAGGCGATCGCCGCTTCCGACCGTTCGAAGGCGGAGACGCTGCTCAACGACCTGCTCGGGCATATCTTCTTTTTGACGGGCGGCGATTTTCCGAAAATCCGGGCGCGGATTCTCGAACTGCTGGTGCTCAGTTCCCGCGCGGCCATCGACGCGGGTGCGGACGAGACGCAGATCCTCTCGCTCTGCGAGCGGTGCGTCGGACAGATGGGCGATATCTACGATGTGGACAAGCTTTGCTACTGGCTGACCGCGGTACTGAAGCGGTTTTTCGACTGCCTGTTCGATCGCGAAATCGTCGATGGCCAAAACCCGATGCCGCGCGTTTTGGCCTATATGCGGCGCAATTGCACGCAGCGTATCACCCTTGAGGACGCCGCGGATAAGGCGCATCTTTCGCCGTCGTATTTCAGCCGCCTGTTTCGCGCGCGGACCGGCCGGACGTTCACGGATTATTTAACCCGCCTGCGGATCGACCATGCCAAGCGGCTGCTGGGGCAGACGGAGCTGGACATGGCGCAGATTGCCGCGCAGTCCGGGTTTTACGATCAGAGCCACTTCACCCGCGCGTTCAAGGGCGTGACGGGCCTGACGCCGGGCGCGTATCGCCGCCGCCGCGAGCGCGGGTTCGACGAACTCAAGGATACATAAAAAAGCCACCGAAAGCAGCGCTTCCGATGGCCCGAAGGGATCGTTTGACAGAAACGGTCCGTTTTTATACGCTTTTTAACTCGCCTTGCAGAGCTCCACCGCAGCGGCTGCCGCCGAGGTTGCGTCCGGCATGTAGCAATCCGCGCCGATCTGGTCGCAGAACGCCTGCGTAATCGGCGCCCCGCCAACCATGATCTTTACTTTGTCGCGGATGCCCGCAGTTTTCATGGCGACGACCACGTCCTTCATCACGCCCATGGTGGTCGTCAGCAGCGCGGAGCAACAGATGATCTGGCAGCCGTTGTCGATCGCCGCCTGAACAAACGCTTCCGGTGCGACGTCCGTACCGAGGTCGACGACCTCCAGGCCCTTGCCCTCCATCATGAGGCGGACGAGGTTTTTCCCGATATCGTGCAAATCGCCCTGAACGGTCCCGATGCAGACCTTGCCGCTGGACTGAACGCCGCTTTCGACAAGCAGGGGTTTCAGCACGGAAACGCCCATGTTCATGGCGCGCGCCGCGACAAGCACTTCCGGCACGAACACCTCGTTGTTTTTAAACTTGACGCCGACGATGCCCATGCCCTTAAGCAGACCTTCCTGCAAAATCTCCTGCGCGCCGACGCCTTCGTCGATCGCCTGCGCGACGAGCTGTTTAACGACCTTCGCTTTGCCTGCCTGCAATTGTTCGGAAATTTCATCTACTATCGCCATATGCGGGTACCCTCCGGATTCATGATAATTGTATTTGTTTTACATTATATTACATTCATTATAACGGAAATATCTTTGTGATATTGTACGACGTTGCTAAAAATTGTAAAATATTGTCAATCGAACATGAAAAGGTGGAATTTTACAAGCACGCGCAAAATTCTACAAGTATTGAACCGGCATGCGGAGATACAATGCGGCTGAACAGTGAAACGATACGATATTTTAGCTGACACGGAGGAAGAAAATGAGCGGAAAAGACGTGCTGTTTTCTATTTTGCGGCATGAGGAAGCGCCGCGCGCCGCCTGGGTGCCGTTTGCGGGCGTTCACGCAGGCGCGCTTATCGGTGCGGACGCGGAACAGGTGCTTAAAAACGAGGACACGCTGGTTTCGGCGTTGATGGAGGTCAACCGGCTCTATACGCCGGACGGACAACCGGTCGTGTTCGACCTGCAGCTGGAGGCGGAAGCGCTCGGCTGCGAACTGCTCTGGGCAAAGTATGCGCCGCCGTCGATCAAGACGCATCCGCTGGCGGACACCATGAGCGTTCCGTGCTACTGTACGCTGCCGAACGAGAGAAGCGGGCGCATCCCGATGGTGCTTTCGGCCATGCGGCGCATGAAGGAAGCCGTCGGCGAAACGACCGCGCTGTACGGGCTGATCTGCGGACCGTTCACGCTGGCGAGCCATCTTCGCGGGAACGACCTGTTTATGGACATGTACGACGACGAGGATTTCGTTGCGGAGTTGCTGGCGTACTGCACGGCGTGCGTAAACCGCATGACGGGCTACTATATCGCGGCGGGCATGGACGTCATCGCCGTGGTCGATCCGCTGGTTTCGCAGATTTCGACAGCGCATTTCGAGCGGTTCCTGCACGAACCGTATTCGGAGATTTTCACGCATATCCGCGCAAGCGGGGCATTTTCCTCGTTTTTCGTCTGCGGCGACGCGACGCGCAATATCGAGGCGATGTGCAAGACCGCTCCGGATTCCATCTCCGTCGACGAAAACGTCGAGCTGGCCGCGGCAAAGGCGATCACCGACCGGTACGATATCGCCGTCGGCGGCAATATCCCGCTTACGTCCGTCATGCTGCACGGCACGCAGCAGGACAACATGAAATACGTCGTCGAACTGCAGGACGAGCTGAGTTCCGTCAAAAATCTGATCGTCGCGCCGGGCTGCGACATGCCGTACGCCGTGCCGGTCGAAAATACGATCGGCGCCGCGCAGGCGGTACTCAACCGCGACGAGAGCCGCGCGATCGTGGCAAACTACACGCCGGAAACGTTCGACCTGCCGGTGGACCTGCCGGACTATGCGCACCTGACGAAGCCGCTCGTCGAGGTGTTCACGCTCGATTCCGCGACATGCGCGGCCTGCACCTATATGCTGGGCGCGGCGACCGAAGCGAAGGAACACTACGGCGATGCGATCGACATGGTGGAATATAAGTTTACGGAGAAGGAAAATATCGCGCGCTGCATGAAGATGGGCGTTAAGAACTTGCCTTCGATTTATATCAATGGGAAGCTTTGCTTTGCGTCGCTGATACCGAGCAGGGAAGAGCTGAACGAAGCGATCGAAAAGGCGAAAGCGGAGATCGGCTGACACAAAGTCTGCGCAGGTTGCGCCACGCGGGAACAGAACCATTGTTCGGCAAAGCGCAGGCCGCGGAAAGGAGGCTGGCCGGGGCATGACGGAGTTTTATCTGATCACCGGGTTTCTCGGAGCCGGTAAGACAACGCTGATTCACAGCCTGCTGCCGCTTATGCGCGGCAGGCGGGTGAACGTCATCGTCAACGAATTTGGGGCGGTCGCACCCGACGAAGCCCTGCTGACGGGGCTTGGCGCGGAGGTCATGGCGGTTACGGGCGGCTCGATCTTCTGCGCGTGCCGGATAGCGGAATTTGAAGACGCCCTGCACGACGCGCTGGAGCAGAAGCCGGACGTGCTTTTGGTCGAAACCAGCGGGCTTTCCGACCCGCGTTCGGTCCGGGACGTAACGAAGGAATTCGAGCGCGACGGGCGGCTGAAATACAGGGGCGCGATCTGCCTGATCGACGCGCCTCGCTTCGCCGCGCTGCTGGAAACGGCGCGGACGATCAAGCGGCAGCTCGCCGTTGCGGACCTGGTGCTGCTGAACAAGTGCGACATGGTATCGCAGGAATTTCTGGAACGGACGGAAACGCTGCTGACGAGCGTTTGCACCGCACGCGTGATCCGCACGACGTACGGGCGGATTCCGCCGGAGGCGTTCGGCGCGCTGGAGCCAAGGGGCGAATTGCCGGACGGGACGGATATTATGCCGGACCTGACGCTTCAGCGGGAAACGGTTTTGATCGATCCGCTGATGACGAAAGCGCAGCTGAACGATTTTTTAAAACTGCTCAGCGAGGACACCTATCGCATGAAGGGCATCCTGCGGCTGAAAACGGGCGTGCATCTGGTGGATTGCGTCGGCACGAACCTGCGCGTGATCGCGTACGACGGCGCGGCGGAGGAAGAGAACGCCCTGACGTTGCTGGCGGGTGCGGGCATGCCGCTGCGGCAGTCGCTGCGCGCGGCAATCCGGCGTTACGACGGACTTGTACGGCGCAGGATCGGCTGACGGCCATGCGGCGGGACAACGGGAACGATTGTTGATTGAGGATGGGATCAGGATGAGCGTGGAAAAAATACTGGAAGAATACGGCGCGCCGCACGCGGTGGTGAAGGTGGACAAAATTCGCTTCGATCCGTCGTTCCGCACACTTTGCGAAACGAACAGCTGCGGTTATTACGGCGCGTGCTGGGCCTGCCCGCCGGACGTGGGGACGATCGAAGAGCTTATGCAAAAGGCAAGGAGCTATCGCAGCGCACTGGTGTTTCAAACCGTCTCGAAGCTGGAAGATTCGTTTGATATCGAAGGCATGCACGAAGCGAGCCTGCGGCACAACAAGCTCGTGCAGCGCGTGCGCGACGCGGCAAAGGAAGAGCACCCGGGCTGCTTCGTTTTGGGCGCCGGCGCATGCGGCATATGCGCCGTTTGCAGCAGGCGGGAGAACAAGCCCTGCCGTTTCCCGGACAAGGCGATTACATCGCTGGAAGCCTGCGGGATCGACGTTTCGCAGGCGGCAAAACTCGCCGGGATGCGGTATATCAACGGCGAAAACACCGTTACATATTTCGGCATGGTGCTGTATTAAGGTGTGTTTCTAAAATGCCAAAAGTGCATTTCCACCGTCTCACTTTACACATTAAAGCCCAGGGGATTGTTAAGGGTCGCAACCCTTAACCCGCATTTTCCGGCTGCGGCGGTTCATCCGCCGCAGCCGATCGCCCGTTTCAGGCGGTTTCCTTGCACGTTTTGCCGCCCGTGAACCCGAAGGGTGAAAGGCAAAACGTGGTTGTCCCGTCAAAAAACCAGTTTTTTGACGGCCACTCCGCCGCGAAAACGGCGGTTTTGTTTTACACTTTCCTGCAATCGTGCTATGCTGTTCGAAAGCTTTCACGGAGGTGACGCTCATGAACGTGCTGGTTTGCAACGCGGGAAGCACTTCGCTGAAATATAAGCTGTTTTCCATGGCGGACGGCGAGTCCGGTGAAACCGTTCTTGCCGAAGGCAGGCAGGAGCGCGTCGGCGCGCCTTCGGGAAGCTGGACGCACAAAACCGCGAATATGCCGCCGGTGAAAAAAACGCTGCCGATTCCGGATTATGCCGAGGGCATCCGGCTTATGCTGGACGCGCTGTCGGACGCGGTTCAATCCCTGCGCGAAGTCGACTGCGTTGCTTTCAAGGTTGTCCACGCAAAAGGCGTAAGCGGCGTGCAGCTGCTGGATGAAGGCGTACTTTCCGCCATGGCGGCGTTCAACACCGTCGCGCCGAGCCACAATCCGCCGTATATCGCCGCGATCCGGCAATTTCGGGAAGCCCTGCCGGACACGCCGCTTGTCGGCTCGTTTGAAACGGGATTCCACCAAAGCATGCCGCCGGAAGCGTACTTATATTCCATACCGCTTTCGGTAAGCGAGCGGTACGGCATCCGCCGGTACGGTTTCCATGGCGCTTCGCACGCATATGTGGCAAAACGCGTGTCCGAACGAATGGGGAAAACGGATTTCAAGCTGATCTCCTGCCACCTCGGCGGAAGCGGTTCGCTCTGCGCGATCGTAAACGGTCGCTCAATCGACACGAACCTCGGGCTGTCCCTGCAGTGCGGCGTGATGCACAACAACCGTTGCGGCGACATCGACCCTTACATCCCGATCTATCTGATGAAGGACTGCGGATACAGCCTGGGCGAGGTCGAAACGATGCTCAACAAGCAAAGCGGCATGCTCGGCATGTCCGGCGTGTCCAACGACCTGCGGGATGTGGAAAAAGCCGCGCGGGACGGAAACGGGAATGCGCGGACGGCGATAAAGAGTTATTGCTATCATATTAAGAAGCAGATTGGCGCGTATGCCGCGGCGATGGGCGGCGTGGATGCAGTCGCGTTCACCGGCGGCATTGG
>CAYUUB010000061.1:0-9541 GCA_964447725.1 uncultured Oscillospiraceae bacterium | reverse complement strand
GCGGCTTCATATTTATAGGGCAGCACGTGCGCAACGTCCGCGATCGACCAGTTGTCCGTCCAGGGAGCGGTGCCGGCCGTCAGCTTGATGTTGCTGATGGATTTCGGCAGGACCAGTTGCGAGCGGATCGCCGCCGTGGCGGAATCGGTCGCGTCGCCGTCGCGAATTTCGCAGGTCGTGCCGTAACCGATGTTATACCATAGCCAGCGCGCGTCCGGAACGGTCAGCCGGATGCAGGCGTGGGACGCCTTTGAGCCGAGGTTATCGTAGGATTCCTGCACCAGCGAACTCAGGTCCTTCGCCTTGTCGTAGAGGACCGAATGAAAATACGTCCGGCTGTGGATCAGCGTCAGGTACTGCGCCGCCTCAAGGTTGACAAACTGATAAAAGCGCTCCTTCGGAACGGAAATCTGCCAGATGCCGCTCGTGGTTTCGTGCCCGTATTCCTTGTTCGGATTTCCGGTCGAGCACAGCATGTAGCGAACCGGCTCGTCATAATTCGGCTCGCCGTATTTCGTGCCGTCGTCGATCCGCATGTAAACCAGAACGACCTGCCACTGCTTGTCTACGATGATATAGTATGTTTTCGGGTCCGGGAACCCGTCCTTCAGCAATGTGCTGGCCTTTTCGTCCATATCGTCCAAGCTGCCGACAAGTTCCTCGTACGTCATGTTGACCGTTGGCGCATAAACGGAAAACGGAACCGGCGTCGGCGTCGGCACAGGCGTCGGCGTCGGGGACGGCATCTCGTCGAAACTTTGCCCGTTGAGGTCGAGGACCTCCATGCTGATGACTTCCGGCGTCGGCGTCGGCGTGGCTTCCGCCTGAACCTCCGCCGCGGTTTCGGTGCATCCGAATGCGAACAGCGCGGCAAGCGCGGTCAATACCGGTATCAGTATCCTCGCGCCGTGCCGTTCCGTCTGCATAGTGTTTTCCCTTCTGTTACACATATATTTTTGAATCTGTTTTTCATCCTGTTTTATTTGTTATGAATCGCGTGTATTGTACCACAGGCTTGCAAAAGTTTGTCGTCCGCAATGGAAAGTTCACAATTTATCCAGATTATCGTCCGTGTCCGGATTGCGTCCGTCCGCTCCCTCCGCCGCATGGAATTCCGCATTCAGGATCGCCAGCGCGCGCGTGCCGAATTCCAGCGAAGCGGCCGTATAGGTCGAAAGGTGGGAGAATATCTCCCTTCTGATCGTATCCGAAAGCTTCACCCTGTCCATCTCGTCGTCGTCCATAACCAGCATGCGCCGCATCCCTTCGAGCGCGGTTTTGCTGATCGGTTCCCCACCCTGGGCGCATGCGTTGCAGACGGCCCCGCCCTGCGGCGAGAAGCGGACGATCGCGTCGCCGCGGATATCGCGCCCGCACTGCGCGCATGTCGTGATTGCGGGCCGGTATCCGATCGTATTGAGGAACCGCACGAGAAAACAGCACAGCAAGTCGCGCGGGTCCGCGCTCCCATACGCCAGGAACGAAAGAGAATGGTATAAAAGCGAAAACAGCGCCCCGTTCGGTTCGTTTTCCATCGCGGCGTCGTGCGAAAGCCGCAACATAACGGAGCCGATCGAAAAGCGCTCGTAATCCTCGCGAATCGGATAAAACGTTTCCTTGACGTCGCAGTTGTTGATGGTGTAGCGTTCCTTGCCGGAAAAAATTTCGAACTGTCCGAACACGAACGGCTGGCAGACATTGACCAGCGGGCTCTGCGGCTTTCGGCAACCACGCGCCTTTGCGTCGATACGCCCGTAATCGATCGTAAAAATGCTCAAAATGCGGTCGCTTTCGCGATAGTTCACATATCGTGTCACGATCCCGTCCGCACAGATGACCGGCATATTCCAATCCCACCGTTTCTAGTTTTCGTTATTCGTATCCCAGCTCGTGCAGCATGCCCTGCCGGTTGCGCCAGTCTTCCTTGATTTTGACCCAAAGCTGCAGATTGACCGGACAGCCGAGCATCCACTCGATATCGTGCCGTGCCAGTTTGCCGATCCTCTTGAGCATCGCACCGTTTTTACCGATGATGATGCCCTTGTGGGAATCGCGCTCGCAGTATATGGTCGCGTAAACGTCCATCAGGTCCCGGTCCTCGCGGCGTTCCATCCGGTCGATACCGACGCCGACGCCGTGCGGGACCTCCTCGCGCAACAGCATCAGCGCTTTTTCACGAATGAGCTCCGCGCAGATCACGCGCTCCGGCTGGTCGGTCACCATGTCCTCCGGAAAATACTGCGGGCCTTCCACAAGGCAGCCTACCAGTTCTTTTTCCAGCCGTTCCAGGCCCTCGCCGGTCGCGGCGGAACCGTGCACGATCGTTTTAACAAATCCCAGCGCTTCCAGCTTTGCGTGCGCCGATTTCATCTGTTCCGCGGAGGCGGCATCGCTCTTGTTGATCAGTGCGATAACCGGAGCTTTCGCCTGGCTCAACTTTTCCAAAAGCGCGTCGTCGCGCTCGCGCACGCCGCGCGTCGCGTCCGCAACGAACAGGATCGCCTCGACTTCGTTCATCGCATCGTAGGCGACTTTCTGCATATACTCGCCGAGCCGGTTTTTCGGGTTTGTTACGCCCGGCGTATCGAGAAAGACGATCTGGTAATCCCTGCGCGTTAAAACGCCGGTGATCTTGTTTCGCGTCGTCTGCGCGCGGTCGGTCACGATGGCGATCTTCTGGCCGATCATCCGGTTCAGCAGCGTGGATTTCCCGACGTTCGGGCTGCCGATGATGGAGACGAAACCGGAACGGTACGCGCTCATGCGAGGTCCTCCGGCCCGAAAGAATGCGGAAGCAACTCGCCCAGCGTCGATTCAACGATTTCGCGGTCCGCGTTTGCGAACACGATCGGCATGTCGTCCCTGCAGAATTCACGCAGGACTTGCCTGCATACGCCGCAGGGCGACGCGGGGTTCTTTCCGGAGCATACGATCGCAAGAGCCGTAAACGAGCGCTCGCCTTCCGAGACCGCCTTGAACACCGCCGTCCGCTCGGCACAGTTGGTCGGCGTGTAGGAGGCGTTTTCGATATTACAGCCGAGATAGTATGTCCCGGAAGCGCCCTTTAAGCATGCGCCGACCTGAAAATGCGAATACGGCACATACGCCTTCTCCATGGCTTCGTATGCAAGATCGAGCATGTGCTCCCGTTCGGATTCCTGCATCTTTTTCATCTTGATAACCTCATTGCCTGTAGAATTTCTTCCTGCTTTTGAAGCATTTTCCGTTCGTCCGCGGGTTCCATGTGGTCGTACCCCAACAGATGCAGCGCACCGTGAACGGCAAGGAACGCCAGCTCGCGTTCCAGCGAGTGCCCGTATTCTTCCGCCTGCCCGACGGCGCGTTCGTAGCAGATTGCGATATCGCCGAGATAACCGTCCGGCGGACACAAAATCGCGTCGCCTTCCCGTGCCGGAAATGTCAGAACGTCCGTCACGCGGTCGACGTCCCGGTAGGTGCAATTCAGTGTTTGAATCTCCTCCGCGTCCGTAATCAAAACGCAAACGCCGCCGTCGGCGCCCTCGCTGCCCAGCGCCGTTTCGACCGCGCGCCGGATCAGTTCGGCTGCGGACGCCGGAATCCCCTCCAGTTCGGTCTGAATCTCGATCATGACGGAAGCTCCATTCCCGGGTAGCGAATCCGCTCATGCATCAGTCCCAAAAACGTATGCTGGAAGCTTCTTTCGATCTTGTCGAGCTCTTCCAGCGTCAGCGGCGCCTGCTTGAGCTGGCCGTCGTCGATCTTCCCCTGGACGACCCGGCGGACCATCTCCGCGATCTCCTCGCGGGACGGTTCGTTAAGCGAACGGACCGCCGCCTCGCAGCTGTCGGCCAGCATGACGATTGCGCTCTCTTTCGAACTCGGCAGGTTGCCCTGATAGCGGAACAGCCGTTCGATCACAGGCTCGCCGTCGATCTCCTGCTGCTGTTTTGCCTTATAGTAAAAATATGCCACAAGAGTCGTGCCATGGTGTTCGTTCGCAATCGTGCGTATCGCCGACGGCATCCGGTAGCGCGAGAGGTACGCCTCCGCATCCTTTTGATGCGCAATGATGTAACCCGCGCTTTCCTCCGGCGGCAGCGTATCGTGGATGTTCTGGCCGTTCTGGTTTTCTTTGAAATACAGCGGCCTGCGAAGTTTGCCGACGTCGTGATACATCGCGCCCGTGCGCGCCAGCAGCGCGTTTGCGCCGATGGCTTCCGCCGCGCCTTCCGCAAGCGAAGCCGTCATCATGCTGTGGTGGTAGGTCCCCGGCGCCGTCTTCATCATTTTTTTCAGCAGCGGATGGTTCGTGTTCGCAAGCTCGTGCAGCCGCGCGGGCGTTACGATGTCGAACATGTTTTCCCAGACGCTGAGCATGCCGACGCAGAAAACCGAAAGGATCAGCGCCGCCGCCATCACCAGGCCCGCGTAAATAAGCGTGCTGTTCCAGCTGTATTCGAGGATAATGCCGCCCGCGCAAACGACCATCGCGCCGGCGATACCGCCGATCGTCCCGGAAGCGATCAGCGCGCCGCGCTTCTGGCTGCGCTCGGCAATCATGATCGTAGCCTGGCCCGTGACCAGCATGGACGCCATGGCGAGGATGGAATCCGAGCCAAACAGCGTCGAGCCGCTGCCGCCGGCAATCAGCGACATGGACAGTGCCAGCGCGATGTTGACGCTCTCCGCGACTTGCCGCGAAAGCAGCAGGCATGCCAGCAGCACGCCGAAAACAGCCGGCGACACGCGCGGGTCGATAATGTAGCAGAGCCATTGCAGCAGGAGGGTAAGGATCAGGATCAGCGAAAGGATCGTCATTTTCTTTGTGGACGTGAACGTTTCCCGCTCAAACGTCGCCAGATACAGCATCAGCATTGCATATATGCAGAACAGGTATAAAATAACGCCCGTCGCCAGATGGCTCGTTACCTCCGCGCCCTTTACAAGGTCGAGCGAAAGCAGGATGTCCATCTGTTCGTCCGTAATGGTCTGCCCTTTTTCAACGATGACCGCACCGCGCGCGATATACACCGTTTCGACTTCGGCGGCCGCCTTTTCCTGCGCGCGCGTCGTTTCAACGGTGTCGACCACGTTCGTCGGCATCAGGTATGCGTCGTACAGCGTTTCGCCAAGCGATTTGAGCCAGACCGACAGCGTCGATATTTTCAGTTCCTTGTTGATTTCGGAAAGCGTTTTATCCAGATCGTCCTCGGAAACGCCGGCGCGAAGCTTCGTTTCCAGCGTGGAAAGCACGAGCTCCTGAAGCTTGTCGATTTCCGTATCGTCCGTCTCCAGCAGTGCGTAGCCCAGCGAGGTGTCCGTGATAGACACCGGCAGCTTCACCAGCATCGCCAGAAGGTCGCTCGATGAGATGATGTCCTCCCATTCGCGCGTGTCTTCCGCCGCATACGTCTCGCCGTCCGCACCCGTGACCGTCGGCGCGGACGAAGCCTTGATGTCCTCGGCTGTGTTTTTAAAACTCTTGAGCGCGCTGAAAAAACTCTGCGCACCCGAAATCAGCGTGTCCGCCAGGTCCGTGTCGACGGAATAGACCGACTCCACGTTGTTGCGCGCCGCCTGGCGAAGCGCTTCCGTCATGACGGTGTCTTCCACCATCCTCGGCGCGGTGATCGT
This sequence comes from uncultured Oscillospiraceae bacterium, assembly GCA_964447725.1. Taxonomy (GTDB): domain Bacteria; phylum Bacillota; class Clostridia; order Christensenellales; family CAG-138; genus UBA7703. The sequence goes on along the minus strand of CAYUUB010000061.1, from coordinate 3,925 downwards.
TTCCGTGGCGACGCTCCCCTCGGAAACCTCGTAACGCTTCGGCGTGAGCGACGTTATGGAAACAACGCAGCTCAGCGCAAAGACGATCGCAATCGTAATCAGTCCAAACGCGTGCCCGTGTGCGGCCTGTTTCCCTGCTTGTTTTCTGGTTGCACTCTTTTTTCGTGTTCCCGCCAAAATTCGCCGTCCTCTTTTCCGAAAATCGTCGTTAGTGTTCCGTTTCACTCAGGAACGTTTCGGCTTCTCGTAGCGCTCGTAAGCGCAGATGATGCGCTGGACCAGCTCGTGACGCACAACGTCCTTATGAGTAAGGCGAATGATTTTGATTCCTTCCACATTGTCGAGAATTTTCACCGCCTGAACCAGCCCGCTGGTCTTTTCCTTCGGCAGGTCGATCTGCGTGATGTCTCCCGTGACGACGACGCGGGACCCTTCGCCGAAACGCGTCAAAAACATCTTCATTTGCTCGCCCGAGCAATTTTGCGCTTCGTCCAGTATGATATACGCATTGTTGAGCGTGCGGCCCCGCATGTAGGCAAGCGGCGCTACCTCGATTGCGCCGCGTTCCGTCAGCGCACGATAGCTTTCGAGCCCCAGAAACTCCTGCAGCGCGTCGAACAGCGGCCGAAGGTACGGATCGACCTTCGACTGCAGGTCGCCCGGAAGGAACCCGAGTTTCTCTCCCGCTTCCACGGCGGGCCGCGTCAGGATGATCTTTTCCACTTCCTTATTTTTAAACGCCTGCACCGCCATGGACACCGCAAGATACGTTTTCCCCGTTCCGGCAGGGCCGATGCAGAAGACCAGCTCGTATTCCTTCAGCGCCTGTACGTACCGCTTCTGGCCGAGCGTTTTGCACTTGATCTGGCGGCCCTTGTGCGTTATGGCGATCACGTCCCCCATGATCTTTTCGATCATGTCCGCATTGCCGTCCTTGGCAAGATCGACCGCATAGCGGATTCGGCTTCTGTTGATCTTGTCGCCCCGGCGCTGCATCTCAAGCATCTTTTCGATCACGATCTTTGCGATCGAAACGCTCTGCGCTTCCCCGGTAATGCAAATGCCGTCCGCCTGTGCGCGGATATGCGCGCCCGTTTCTTCTTCCAGCACGCCGATGTTTTCATCGAACACGCCAAACAATCCAAGCAATTCGTCCACGTCTTCAAGCGGAATCACCGCGCTGACGCGCTCCACATCCTGCGTCAAACAATACTCTCCTTTTTGGGTTGTGTTATGTCGTTGCGTCTGTTTTTAAGCGCTTTTGAAGCTTCTGCGCCGTTTAGTAACGCTTTGTTTTATTTATGGCGATTATAACACAACCACCGTTTAAATACCATAAAGCACGTTTGCCAAAGCCATCCCGCGATTGTAAATTTTTTCTTCGCCCGTTCATAAGACCGCCCGTCTTTTTTCATCCTGCCGTATTCCTGTAAATCGCAATCGAAATAATCAACAATTTATGATATAATGTTTATCGATATAGTATTATCGAAACAGATTCCACCCTTCCGCTTCGCTGCTTTGCGCCGCCCGGCACCCCGTTTGCCTTCGCTTTTATCCTTGCACCGGTACGGATTGATATGATATAATTTCTTGATTTTAGAAAATGGGGTGATTTGGACTTGTTTACGGCAAACGGATATTACTCGCAGCTTCATGGCAACTATCTTTTTTACGAAGTTGGCAAACGCGCGGCGGATTTTGCCGCGGCGCATCCGGAAGCGGAGCTCATCCGCATGGGCATCGGCGACGTCACGCGGCCGCTCGTGCCCGCAGTTATCGAAGCGCTGCACAGTGCCGTCGACGACATGTCCAAAGCAGAAACGTTTCACGGTTACGGCCCGGCTTTCGGATATGATTTTTTGCGTCAGGCGATACTGGACCGTGATTATACCGCGCGCGGCGTCGATATTGACATCGACGAGATTTTCGTCAGCGACGGTGCAAAATGCGACGTCGGCAACATTCAGGAGCTCTTCTCACAGGACACTGTCGTCGCCGTCATGGACCCCGTTTATCCGGTCTATGTGGACACGAACGTTATGTCCGGCCGCGGCGGGGCGTTTGACGAAAAGAAAGGCGGTTACGAAAAAATCGTCTACATGGCGGGCAGCGAGGAGAATGGATTCGTCGCCGACCTTCCGAAAGGACGAGTGGACGTCATGTACCTCTGCTTCCCGAACAACCCGACCGGCGTCACGCTGACAAAACCGCAGCTCAAGCGCTATGTGGACTATGCGCGGGAAAACGAAGCGCTGATCCTCTACGACTCCGCTTACGAAAGCTATATTTCGGAACCGGACAGGCCGCACAGCATCTATGAAGTCGATGGCGCAAAGGAATGCGCGATCGAATTCCGTTCCATGTCCAAAACAGCCGGTTTCACCGGAACGCGCTGCGCGTATACCGTCGTTCCGAAGGCGCTGACCGCGCGCGATTCGCTCGGCAATAACGTCCGTCTGCACGACCTCTGGGCGCGCAGGATGGCGACCAAATTCAACGGCGTGGCTTACATTATTCAGCGCGGGGCGGCCGCGGCCTACAGCAAAGCCGGCAACGAGCAGATCATGGACGTCGTCGCCGACTACATGGAAAACGCACGCATTATCCGCGACGGGCTTCAAAAGGCCGGTTACACGGTGTTTGGCGGCGTAAACGCACCGTATATCTGGCTGAAGGTCCCGCATGGCGACAGCTGGAAGTTTTATGACGAGTTGCTTTCTCAGTACCACATCATCGGCACACCTGGCGAAGGCTTCGGTGCGGCCGGAGAAGGTTACTTCCGCATGACGGCGTTCGCCACCCGCGAAAGCACGCTCAAGGCGATGGAGCGCATCCAAAAGGGAACGGTATGACACGGATCATTGCGTTTGAAGGCATTGACGGAACGGGCAAAACCGTTCAGATGCAGCGGCAGTTCGAGCGGCTGACGCAGCGGCGCGGCCTGAACGTTCAAACGCTTTCGTTCCCGATGTACGATACGTTTTTCGGCGCGCAGGTCGGTCGGCTGCTTTCCGGCAGCGGTGGCGTAAAGGCCAGCGATGTCGACGGCATGTCCATGGCGCTGTGGTATGCGCTCGACCGGTTCGAAGCTTTCCGCGACTATGATTACGGCGACGCGGACGTCCTGCTGATCAACCGCTACGTGCTGAGCAACGCCGTTTACCAGTCGGTACGCGATTGCGACCTCGGCAAGCCGGACCTGCTCGGTTTCGTCCTCGAACTGGAGCACGAGCATTTCAGGATTCCCCGAGCCGATGCGCATATCGTTTTGGATATGAATGCCGAAACGGCCTCGGAAAACGTCGGCAAAAAAGGGTTCCGCGATTACGTCGGCGACAAAGCGGACGTATACGAAGCGATTCCCGGCATCCAGCAGCGCGCGCGGCTGAAATATCTCGAATACGCCGACCGAATGGACAACATTTACATCATTCCGTGTATGGAGAAAAACCGTCTCAAGAGCATCGAATCGATCGGTTCGCTGGTCGACCGGGTGCTTGAAGATATTATTTAGGAGGTAGTAAGTACGATGAGAAAAATAGGTATTTTGACCGGCGGCGGAGACTGCCCGGGACTAAACGCTGTTATCCGCGGCGTTGTGGAAGAATGTGCGGCAAACGGAATTGAGGTCTACGGGCTTTCCGCGGGCTGGCGCGGCGCGCTGACCGGCGAAGGCCACTGGCTCTCGCTCAAAGATGTGGAAGGGCTGCAGACCAAGGGCGGCACCATTCTCGAAAGCTCCCGCACAAACGTCATGAAGGAAGAAAACGGTCCCGAGCGCGTACGCAAGACGCTCGAAAGCCTCGGCCTCGAAGGCCTTGTCGCAATCGGCGGCGACGATACGCTCGGCGTTGCGAACAAACTCAGCAAGATGGGCATGAAGATGATCGGCGTACCGAAGACCATCGACAACGACCTTTCC